>CAZWLS010000010.1:0-28388 GCA_964634415.1 uncultured Roseivirgaceae bacterium
TACGAAAACTGAAAAGGAAGGATTTACAGAATTATGGGAGAGAGTTACATGATTTAGTGTTACTATTTAAACGATGTTACCATTATACAGATATTAAGACTTGGATGGGATTTAACTAAAGCCTATATTGTTATCTAATTAGCTAGTATTTAAATAGTAACATGAAATCAATTCTCTACACCAGAGTATCTTCTAAAGACCAGTCTACTTTAAGGCAAGTCAATGACATGAATTCATTGCAGGAGTTTGAGATAGTCAAGATTTTCTCAGAAAAGATTTCCGGATTTTCTGTTTCGGTAAGCGAACGTCCAATTCTTCAAAAGGCACTAACATTTATTCAATCAAATAATATAGAGTGCCTGATGGTTTCTGAAGTATCTCGACTAGGTAGAAATACTCATGAAGTGCTTGGATTAATTGAAGAACTGAAGAAGAAAGGAGTTGCAATATATATTCACAACCTTGGTACAACGATCAACAAGGTTGATTCTTCCAGTGAAATATTTACCAAGCTAATTGTAACGATCATGGCCGATCTAGCCAGGCTTGAAAGTGAACAAATGAGTTATCGAATAAAATCCGGCATAAGATCAAGAAAAGCTAAAGGGCTTACAACCGGAAGAAAAATCGGATCGAAAGAATCTACTGAAAAATTTCTGTCCAAACATTCGGATATTCAAAAGTATCTGACGAAAGGCTATTCTTCTAGGGAGATTCAAAAATTGTGTAAATGTTCTCCAAATACTATTAAGAAGGTGAAGGATTTACGAAGTGCTTGAAAAATCAGTAAATTGATTTTTTAGACGTTTGAACCTTGCTATTAAATATTCTCAACGAATACGAAAAAAGCGACTTTGATAAAGTCCCGATTTTTGATATTGATCAAAAGGAAGAGTTTTTTGATATATCGTCGGCAACTCAGTACCAGAATCATTTTAGGAAGCCAAAGACACTTGTAGCATTCATTTTGCTTAAAGGTTATTTCAAGGCCAGTGGTAGATTTTATCAAGTGAAAGATTTTCATCAAGATGACATTCAGCATGTAGTAGATAAACTTAATTTAGTTAAACCGCCATCTTTTGATAACTACCATCGAGTCACATATTCCGATCAAAAAACGATTATTGCGAAAAGCCTTGGAGTGGTATTATTTTCTGATTGGAAAAATAATTTCATTCAGGAAGTTGATAGACTAGTAAAAACTGCACTAAAACCAAAACAGATAATACACACTCTTCTCAAAACGCTTGATGAAAGAAAGGTTGAAATTCCTAAGTATAATGTTTTCGCTGATGTCATTACCAAAGCTCTCAGAAAGTTAGAAGTTGACCTATTGAATGATGTGTCGAGGATATTAGACCAATCTCAAAGGGATGAAATAGATTCTATTTTGGAACTACCAAAAGATCCTACTAAGCCAATATCACCAAGCAATCCATACTTGCTGACTACCATTAAGGCACCAGAGCAGGAGATAACACCAAGTAAAATCAAGGATAGCTTAAAAGGTTTTCAAGTTGTTGCTGATTTATTCAGACAGTTTAACGAATCATTAGAAAAAATTGAATTATCTGATCAATTACTTAACTATTACGCTGTTTGGCTTATTAAATCCAAGCATATCAAATTTTTAGCAATTTCAGAACCTGCTAAAAAGTATCTCTACTTTTTAGCATTTATAATTTATCAATATCGCATACGACAGGATTTGTTTGTTGACACACTTTTGAAGTGCACCAAAAATTCCAAAATGATATTGAAAAAGAAATTGCTGATGACTTTCTAAATCAAAGGCCAGTTCGAGTTCAACAGACCAAAAAGGTTATTCAAATGGTAAGATCCTTATCGGATCACGTTGAGCATATGAGGCAATTGGTGTTTTCCAATGTTCAAAATGATACTGAAAAGATTGCTCGGATACAAGAAATATTTTATGACATAGATAAATCGAAAGGTGATAGACAGGCACAACAAAAGAAAATTGAAGAGGAGCTTATAAAGCTGGAAACTTCGATTTCCTCGGGACTAAAAAATCAGTTAATGTATGAAAAGTACATAAAGAACTATAGGAAAATTCAGAATCGTACTGCAGGAATAATTCGTGTCTTAGATTTTAATAAATCCACTTCAAACCTTGATATTATTGAAGCAATTGATTTCTTCAAAAGCAATAATCAGGTTAGCTCTGCAAATAAGCTTCCAGTAAAGTTTATGGATTCTAGAAGTTTGCAGGGAATGAAAGATTATCCAGGAGATGAATGGGTGATATGGAAAGTAGTTCTATTCATAAAGGTTGTTGAGCACATCAAAAGTGGTTCATTAAACCTTAGCAACTCTGAAAGATATAGGGCGGTTGAAGAATATCTTATTGCACAGGAAAGATGGATAAACCAAAAGGAAAGTTTACTTGATAGAGCTGGTTTACCTTTTGAAAGAGATGTGAAACTCTTTATCAACAGAATGACTTCTAGCCTTCATGAGCAGTATGTGAAAACCAACGAGAACACAAAAACTAATGAGCATTTGACCTTCACTAATTCTGGAGCAGCGAAGGTTGTAACCCCCAAGGTGGAGAAACCCGACCAGAGTGGGCTACTAGACCTACTAGAAGATGAAAGGGGTGTCATTCCATTACCACTGGTTCTTTCGGAGGCTAATCTCGTGTCTAAATTTTCTGAAAACTTTCTCTACTTCGGACAAAAGGGACAAAAAAACATACCTTCGAATGAGGCATTTTACGCTGCGATAATTGGTTTAGGCTGTAACATTGGCATTAGGAAAATGGGCCAAATTTCCAAAGGAGTAACTCCAGATAGCCTTGACTATTTAGTAAAATGGTATTTCAGCAAGGAAAATTTAGATACCGCCAATAATAAAATCAACTCAATTATCAATGAAATGTCATTGCCAAAACTTTACAAGAAAGAGGTTGAGAAAAACCATACTTCAAGTGATGGGCAGAAGTTTAGTGTTACTGTACCCTCAATAAATGCAAACTTTTCATTTAAGTATTTCGGCTCTGGAAGGGGAGTAAGTGCATATAGTTTTATTGATGAAACAAGCAGGCTGTATTACAATACCGTAATAAGTTCATCTGAGAGAGAAGCGGCATATGTTATTGATGGATTGATGCACAATGAGGATGTTGAAAGTGATATTCATTCGACAGATACACATGGATTTAGTGAAATCATTTTTGGAATAACCAATGGTATAGGAGTGTTCTTTGCGCCAAGAATCAAGAATTACAAAGATCAACTTAAGTACACGTTTAAACAAAACCCTAGAAAATCATATGATAAGCTTAATTACAAAATAGTTCCAACCGCTCAAACCTATATTAATACCGATATTGTTGAGGAACAATGGGATAATATCCTTAGGCTTTTAGTTACGATTAAGCTCAGGGAAACAACAGCATCTCGAATATTGAAAAGACTAAGTTCATACTCAAAACAACATCCTTTATATAAGAGCTTAAAACAGGTTGGGCGTATGTTTAAAACGTACTTTTTACTTAAGTACCTGGATGAATTGGAATTAAGGCAATCGACTGAAAAAGCTTTGAACAGAATTGAACTTTCACATCAATTTGCCAAAGCAATTTTCTTTGGGAATAATCAAGAAATAAAAGTGAGGACAAAAGAAGAACAGGAGATTGCAGTAGCTACCCGGCATTTAATTCAAAACGTAATTGTGCTGTTCAATTATTTGAAAATTAGTGACCTGCTTTCAAAGACAGACAATGAATCAGAGTTCCAAGAGATTGTTCAAAAAGTGAAAAATGGATCTATTATGACTTGGCAACACATAAACATACATGGAGAGTACGACTTTGAAAATCTATTTGATAATGGAGAGATAAGCTCATTTGAGTTTGATAAGATTAGATCACTGCAAGTAGATGCAGTTTCCTAATGTACATTTCACCCGTATAGACCTTAGAGGCCTAATAGGTAACTTAGGAATATGAATGTGCTGGTACAGATATCTTTAACAGCGTGTTTTACTCTACTGGGAGGCACGCTGCTTTTTGTGTTGAACAAGTGGCACCAAAGAAGATATTCAGACCTATTCGCTGAGATTGACGAAATAAGAGGAGATGTGATGGTTACCATTGTTTTTAATGCTCAGGTATATGGTAATCCTAGAACGTGGTCCTCAACGAGGATGATAGATGCTCAAAATGAATTGAGAATGATGTCAGCGAGAATCAGAGCTGCAATGTTTAAAGCTAGACGAACCTGGTTATTCGATTTATTTTATGGAGTGAAGAAAGAGGAACTATCTGAGGCAGGGTCTCGATTAATCGGATTATCGAATACAATATCAGGAACTGACTTTAAACTGATAAACGAAGAAATAGATATCATAAAGTCTTTATTGAAATTATAGAACTTTCGGACTGTTCAGTTACCTATCAATAGATTTTAGAATCATGTAGGTAGACTTGAGTATGTTAAAAGAGTCTCTACTTTATAAGATCCTATTTATGTGTGGAACAATGCTACTGAGTATATCAGTAGCTAGCCTTTCGGAGATAAAACTGAAAGAGTCTTCCCACCTTTCCACACATTTTGCAAGCAGTTGCGGCAGCACCATTGAAGTCTATAGAAATAATACCGGTGAAGTAGAATATTTTCTAATGGATGGAGAGGATAAGTTTCGTGTTGACGCTGAAAATGATAGAGAAGCAATCGAATATTTGGAGAGGGTCTGTAAGAATTCGAAGACATTAATCAAACGATAATGGTTCATTTGAGTATTCTTGAGAAAAAGTGGTCATATTTTTTTTCATTGATGGATGTCAATGATGATGGAATCCTGGAACCAAAAGATTTTGACCATATTATTGAAAGATTAAAGGAAAGTGACAGAATTACCATCACAAAAAGACAAGAGAATTATTACCGTCTGACATCGAGAAAGCTTTTTGATGGGTTGCTACGTGAAAGTTCAGTAAGGGGGGAAAGAAAGTTAACATTGGGACAATGGCTTCATATGATGCATGTAAATGTTGAAAAACAGAAAAGCTCAACTTTTATTAGATCTCTGAAGGTTAACCTATGCAGGTATCTATTTGAAATATTTGATGAAGATAAGAATGGATATATAGATTATGATGAGTTCAAAGAGATTTTCAGGATATATGGTATCGATGAGAAACACTCCTACGTTGCTTTTATCCGCTTGGATCTAAACCAGGATAACCTTTTAAGTAGGTATGAAATATATCAGGCATTGGACACATTTTTCTATTCCAATAGTACTGATGACAGAAATTACGTATTCGGAATGTTTAATAGCGTTATGCCTAGTTACATTTCAAACATATTGAGTTGATTATTTGATGAAGAAAGCTACTAAAGTGCGTATATATCCTTCAGATAGTCAAGCAGAGTTTCTGAACAGCGTTTGAGTCTTTGATCTCATAGTTTGACACTCCCACCCATGAATGAAGTGGGATTCTTGGGAAACGCTTAGGCTACTGCCTTACGTTTACTCCCACTGGCGCTTGCCCGAGCCAGTATGTTTTTAGCTGCATTCACATCCGCATGATCCTCATGTCCACAGCTGGTGCATTTAAAGTACACACCTTTCCTATTTTCTTTGTTTATGTAACCGCAAGCAGTGCATTCTTGTGAAGTATACTTAGGATCTACCTTCACTATCGTCCGTCCATACCACTGAGCTTTATACTCGAGCATGGCTCCAAACATTCCCATACCTGCATCCAGGATAGATCTGTTCAATCCAGACTTAGCCTTAACTCGCTTACCAGGCTCATCAATACTTCCCTTCGAGGAACGAGTCATATTCTTAAGCTTCAAATCCTCCAGTACCAACACTCCGTGTTGATCTATTAGCTGACTGCTTAGTTTATGGTGATGGTCTTTTCTTACTCGTTTCACCTTTAGGTGCAGTCTGGCCACCCTTTCTTTTTGTTTGTACCAGTTAGAACCAAACTTCTTCTTTCGCGCCAAAGAACGTTGTTCCACTCGCAATGCAGATAGATGATTCTTTAGCGCCTGGTTAGAATCGTAGAGATCCCCCTTGCTTATAGCTACAAAATGAGCTACGCCTAAATCAATTCCAACTTGATTCTCATTGGATGCTTTAGGAGTAATCTGTACTTCACAAGAGAAACATATGTAGTATCCATCTGCTTCTTTGACGATCGTAGTACGCTTCAAGGTTCCGACCATTTCACGACTCTTACGAAATTTGACTTTACCGATCTTTGGAAGATACACATGATTGGAAACGACCTTTACCCTTTGTTTAAAAGCAAAAGATCTGTAGCTATCTTTCTTTGCCCATTTTGGAAACCCACCACCACGGAAAAAGGATTGATACGATAGATCCATCCGCTCGATCACATCCTGCAAGGTTTGAGAATGGACATCTTTCATCCAAGAGTGTTCTTTTTTTAACTCAGGTAATTGCTTTATGAGATCAAATTTAGAAAGAGAGAGTTGATGTGCTTTGTAAGCGTATATTTTTGTCTCTAAGGCGAGGTTGTAAATGCAACGGCAAGTTCCAATCCATTGATCAAATTTCTCACTCACCTTGGAGTTAGGAACAAGCTTGTATTTGTAGGTAGCTATTTGCATTTGGTGACGTGGTTTGGATCAGAAAACATTCAACACCAATAGACACGTTATTGTATATCAAATATAACGCTTATTCTGCTTTCATCCCATGACTAAAGCCACAAAGTATGGATGGGTTTTCCCGCAGAAATATCATAAATCTTTAGCATAGATTTTCTCCTTTCGTCAGTAACATCATGGCATTGGAATGGTGGAAATGTAACCGTATGTGAGACTTATTTTGGGACCTGTGAAGGTAACAATATGCCCCCAGAACAATACATTTCTGCGACGTGCACTAGTTTATCAGAACTTTTCTAAGTTATAGAGCTTTTATCATAGCTCAGATTTTAACTTGTTGAGACACTCTAATAGGTCTGGAGAAATTTCTGATTTTTTTTGTGTTTGAGATATTAGCTGCATGGAAATTTCGACTAATTCTCTCATTTTGGTACCCTCGCTAGGAGACCAAATGGTTCCTGATTTAAGGCCTAGATCGAATGCAGAAAAGTAATAGGTAGTTCCATCTACACCAAGCCTGTTGTTAGAATGTCTAACTGTGTTTACTGCCGCTAAATATAATTCTTTAATGAGAACAGCTGTTTCCTTAGTTATCTCATTGCGAGAAATTATCTGTTTCAATTTTTTAGGTTTATCCTCATACTGATTATACCATATACTATGGTTTCCAGTACTTGTTATAGAGTAGTATATATTATTATTTCTATCTTCTTGAATTTGCCAGACAAATTCATTAGAGAATGATGGCAGAATTACAAGTTGAGCCATTGGTCTGTCAGATAAGCCATCAAAAAGCAAATTTCTAATCTGTGAGTAATACTCATATTGATAATGGTATTGTTCAAAAATGTTGATGTTAGGCTCAAGGTGATCCTGTGCACTCATTTTATGATGGGTTAGAATTAGAGATAGAATAATGGCAAGTTGGTATTTCATATTTCGTTGATTGATAGATATGAATACATAGACAGTTAAATATTACTGTTTACTAAAGTTAGCACTCAATATATCGATAGTGGTAATAAATATCTAACTTAATAGAACTGATGTAAAACCAGTGTATGATTGAATTATGTCAATGAGAAAAGAATATGTATGCATATCCAGCAAGAGTTAATCAAAGAAGAAGGAAAGTATAGAATCTATCGTCTAAATGTATTAGCTGATGAATCGGATTATGAAAGAGAGCAAATTATAATTAATGAATATTTTATGAATAATAAGGTATTTATTGAAGATCAGCTGATAAGTGAAATTGTCAAAGCTAAAATTCATGAGCTTAATACAGGTAACTGGATTCATGACATAGAGAGGGTCCATGATAAAACCGCATTCTATTTAAAATTGGATATTTCCACAGGTGAAAACAATACTTAAATATGGAAAGTATGGAGGAAATGCTAGATGAATTAGTCTTAAAAATGGCTACACAAATTTTGAAAATGGATTCAACCAAAAAGGCATGGTTTATTGAAACCTGCGCTCGGCAATTTGGTAGTGAACATGCAAATAAATGGGATGATATTTTAGAAGATCCAGAGTTTAAGAGACTATCTCCAATATCAGGGAATTAATTAATAGATGATGAAATACATAGTATTGACCTGTTTAATACTAATTTTTGGATGCTCTTCAACAACACAATCAAAAGAAGAAGTCGAAGATCTCCCTGACTCCATAGAAGGTAAGTACAAAGTCTTCTTTGAAGATGAACAGATGAATGAAACTTCTGAACTTACTTGGAATTTTGATGGTCTAGGAAATGCCTATCTAAGGGGTCATGGTATGGGTATAAGCATGGATTCAGATAAGAAATATGAGATTGTTGGGGATAGCGTCCATATTTCTTCATCCATGTCTTTTATCATTAAGGGTGATTCATTGATAGGCTTAGAAGTAAAATGTGTCAAGATTAACTAGAATCCAATAAAACTTTATTCTTAATTCATGTGTGGTAGATTAGGACAGGTAGATCGATACGTTCAAGAATATCTTGATACAAGAGGTTTTAAATGGGACTTGTTTGATTTTCCGATGACCAACTACGTGAAGGTAAAATCTCCAACCTTTGCAATAGGATATAGTAGTGAGGGTGATATTTTACCACTCGTCGGAACTTTTGGATATCAACCGATATATAGTCCACAAAAAGTTTGGATTAATGCTAGAGCTGAAGGTAAAGAAGGTAAGGCTAGCTTAAATACAGAAGATGATAGTAATTACAATGGTCCGTATAACATCGCGAAGAATTCTGGCTTCAGTCATGGAGTGAAATACAAACGTTGCCTTATTCCTGTGAGCTATTTCATTGAAGGTCCGAAGAAGGAAAGACTTAAGAAGCCATTTGTAATAAGGAGAAAAGACAAGAAGGCTTTTGCTTTAGCAGGCATATATTCAATTGTTGAAGACACGCCAAGAATGGGTGTGGTAACAACTGCAGCATCAGATCTGCTGAGAGAACAAGTAAGTCATCATAGATCACCATTTTCATTGACTTTAGAAGAAGAGGGAAAATGGCTGCAGCATGATGTTCACGAAGATATTTCAAAGATGATCCATATACCTGATACATCGGGTTTCGAAGCTATCAGAATCAGTAATGAAATGCTTATAGCTGGTTCAATAGATGAGACGATCGAAAGAGCTTTAGAAGAATACTAATAGGTTATGAAGGTCAAAGTGTTAATAAGAATGCTTGCGACTAATTTTCTTTCTGGCAGTGATAATATGTAACTTAATGGTACAATACTTACCTTTTGAACATGACAGAATATAAGCCGCATATTGAAACTTCTTTTGTTATCGAATTTGAAGATGTAGGACAAGAGGATAGAATATGGCAAGTAGGAGAGGAAGGAAAGGTTCTTTCAAGCTATCCTAAAGAGAATGATTCAAGAAAGGGATGTATTTTGGATGTCAATGAATTAAAAGTAGGATCCAAGCCCAGGTTACTAGATGCGGATAGTAAGGAAGTAGAAATAAGCTATATCATCAAGCAAATTGAATACTCGCCTTTTCGATTTTTTTGCAGCATAAGAGGCAAAGATCCTAAGACTTTTGGAGAAAATATTCCGAGTATTTTCAAGAAAGAAGTTGATTCAGAAAAGGCAATATTTGATAGCAATAATCCTACTCCGAAAATACCAAAAAGAAAAAAGGAATAGCTACTAATATAAATTCTTAGGTAGTAAGATCATGTCATCCAAACTTGAAAATGCATTTAAAGAGATTGGCGGAATAAGAAAATTGGTTCATGTAAGTGATGTACCCAATGGAATTGCCTGTGAATGTAACTGCCCATCTTGCCAGAGCAAGCTTATTGCTAAGAACAATCCCAACAACAAAGTCAGAGCACACTTCCAGCACTATAGGAGCAAGGAGCATGAGTACTGCGCAGAAACCTCGTTGCACTATTTGGCGAAAGAAGTAATTTCCGAGATGAAGGAAATAACTGTTCATGGCCACATCGAACATTTTAAGATTCCAGATAATAAATATAGAGGTTGGGGTCCTCTGTTAGATGAGAAAATCGAGGTTCTAGAACCACACTCAATAAAGATTGATGAATGTTATATTGAAAAAAGGGATGGAAGAATAAAGCCAGATCTAATAATAATTTCTGGAGGACGGAAAATTCATTTCGAAGTATTTGTCACTCACCAGGTAGAGGCAGATAAAAAGAAATATCTAAAGGATAATAGTATAGACTGTGTAGAGATCTCACTTAAGCATTTACATGGTTCTTCTAAGCTAAACATCATCAATAAAGAAACTGTGACTGCAGCATTACAAACCATCGATAACAGTAAGTGGGTGAATAATGAGTTTGTCAATGAAAAGGTTGCTAATCTGAGAGAGGAAATGGAACGATTAGCAGAAGAAGAAAGGCAATTTAGAGATGAAAAATTTAAGAGAATAGATCGCCCTCGAAGACTGAAAAAGCATTTTGAAAAGTATAGAAAAGAAGCTTCGGATTGGTTGGCTTCGAAAAATCAATTAGAGACTAAGGCGATTGAAGAAAAGTATGGTTATTCGATCTATAAGGAGATCAAAAACAGAAATGTAATGAATTGTCCTTTGACTGAAATAACCTTACGAGGGGAGCGAATGAACTCTGCTTATTATTGTGTGAACACGTGTCAGTACAATGCAAAGTTAGATCGTCGGACATATGAAAATCCATTTTATGTCACTGAAGATAACTATACTCGATGCCTCCATGATTTGATGCAAGATCGATATTATGATCAGGGCAAGGATGATGAAGTTGAATGATAGAATTCAAATAGACCATTCAATAAAATAAATGGTTTTTTAATTTGTATAAAACTCTTTTATCAAAAGAAAGCGTTTATTATGTTACTGAAGATGGAAGATTTTAAACTAGTAATTGGCATTGTAGGGATTATTTTAATTCTCATTGAAATTTACTCTCATTCACTTGCAAAGAGAATAGAAGGAGCGATCATTGGCTTTCCCGGAGTATTAATTAGTCTATGGAAGAGAGTTTATGCAGGCGGTCCAAAGTTAGGATGCATCGTTCAACTTCTTTGTTATGTGGGGATGTTTGTGTTGTATTCACTAGCAAATGTTATAGACTATGAAAAGGCTGTGATTATTGCAATGATATTTTTTATACCTGTCTATTTAGTGGGTTATGTATTGATCTTGGGGCCTTTAATTGCATTGATTTTGAAGATTTTCAACTATATCACTCGCAATCATGCACTAGCCGGCATAGGTTTGGTATTTAACATTATAGGGTTTTTATAGGGTTTGTGTTGACATAGAGTATTTCGTGTACACAATCACTAGACTAGAGTAGTAAAACATGGAATAAGACTCAATAAGAACGTTTTTTAATTGAAAAGATGTGTTTTGCAGTGATTTTGTACACGAAAAGAATCTTAGGAAATCAGTAGTCCTAATATCGTACTGACATTTACCTATCAACTGAATAAGAGATACTGAATCTAGATTTAGAAAAAATCAGATATAGTATTATGAAACTACTTATTGCAGAAAAGCCAAAGGTTGCTAAAGAGTCTTACAAAGAATTATTGGAGCAAGTAGAGGGTGAATCCTTCATACTTAGAAATGGCTATCTAGAGGGAAAAAATTGGTGTATAAGTTGGTGTATAGGCCATCTTGTAGAGATGGCCTATCCAGATGAATATGGATGGCAGAATTGGAATATGGAAACTCTTCCCATGATACCTGATGAGTGGAAATTCAATGTAAAGAGTGATAAGAAAAGTCAGTTTAGTATTCTTAAATCATTAATCAATAAATCGACAGTTGTTATTAATGGCACTGATGCAGGACGGGAAGGAGAGCTGATCTATAGATTGGTGATGATGATGTTAGCACCAAATAGGGTAGAGCAAAAACGATTGTGGGTTAATTCATTTGTAATTAAAGATCTGATTAAGGGTTGGCGAAGTATGAAATCTTCTAGTGAATATGAACAGCTCTTTGCAAGTGCCTTGGCTAGAGCACAAGGAGATTGGTTAGTTGGAATGAACTTATCCAGAGCATATATCATTCGGTCTGGAGTTAAACAACTTTCCGTAGGAAGAGTACAGACACCTACGCTAGGATTAATAGTAAGGCGTGATAAAGAAGTAGAAAATTGGAAAGAAGCTTTTTACTATGAACTCGTAGGTCAGTGGAAGGGAATTAGATTCACTTACTATGACAATGAAGATCGGGAGTTTGAAAATGAAGCTATTTTAAATAGAATAATTGATAACTGTAAAGACAAACAAGCAGAGTTAATTGAGAAGGATAGCAAGGATAGGAAAGAGAGTCCTCCAAAACCATACGACTTACTAAGGCTTCAAATAGACGCAAATAAGAAGCTTGGTTTTAAGCTGCAGCAAGCACTTGATATTGCTCAAAGTCTATATGAAAAGAAATTAATCAGCTATCCACGTACTGATTCAGAGTACCTTCCTGAGGCTATGAAGGATGAGTGTTTCGATGTAATGGATATGGTGATGATCGAAGAAATAAAACCTTTATTGAGAGAAAGAACAGAGCATTTTTCCTTTTTCAATAATAATAAGGTTACGGATCATTATGCGATTATTCCAACTGGAGAGTTGGTTGGAACTCTAACCGATGATGAGAAGAGTATTTACTCATTGATAGTAGAGCGTTTTCTTACAGCCTTTTGTAAACCTTTTAAGTACAGTCAAACAGATATGGTATTGAGATGTGAGAACTATGTGTTTAAAACATCGATCAAGAAAATTTTGGATAAAGGTTACAAAACAATAAGTAGTGAATTAGAAGATCGAGATAATGATGAGAACCTGGTTGTAAGTGATGTATTAGTAGAAATTGGTGATCAAACATATTTCGATTCAATGAATATTGATAAGAAAAAAAGAACTAAGCCTAAATATTACACAGAGGGTACATTAGGTAAGGCAATGGAAACTGCTGGAAGAAAAATAGAAGATGAGCATTTAAGAGATGCGATGAAGGATCGAGGCTTAGGAACCCCAGTTACAAGATCTGGAATAATTGAACTACTCAAGAGGCGTGAATACATCTCGATGAAGGATAATAAAATTGTTTCAACAGATTTAGGACGAAAGCTAATTGAAATAGTAAGTGACGATTTAGCTAGTCCAGAATTAACTGGAGAATGGGAATTTAAGCTTAGGCAAATTGAGCGACATAAGTTTTTATCTGGACAATTTATCTCTGAGATAAAAGATTTTGTTTGTCAAGAAATTGAATCTATTGAGAGTGAATCTTTTGAAAACTTTAGTGGTCATCAGATAGGTAATAATAGTCGAAAATGCCCATCATGTAATTCAGAGATGAGACTTAATAAAGGTGGTGTCTTTTGTACTAATTGTGATTTTAAGATATGGAGAAAAGTGGCTAGTAAAAAGCTTACTGATAACATGATTGACTCATTGTTAAATGAAGGATATACTTCTAGGATCAAAGGATTTAAAAAATCTGATGGTAAAAAGTTTGATGCTCAGCTCGTCTTAGCTGAAGATGGTAGAGTTAAGTTTAAAAACAGTGCTACTAGTCGTTAATGTCCCATGTTTCAGCAAGATGATTGTACTTCTTCTTTTCTAAGTAAATCTTTACTGATTTCCATATTCTAATTAATAGCAATTTAAGAAAGTAGAATATCATTATTGGAGAGGTAATTCTATTGAAGAATAGCTTAACAACATTGTTTTGTGCTCTGTTAACAATTACAAAGTGAAGAACTGAAACAAGGTGAATGATCAAGTAAAGGATGGTAGTAATGTAAGAAGGTTTGATGCTTCCAACTTCTAGGTATTTCTTTTTCACGAAGCCTTGAACCAAAGGATCATCATTAAGCTTAATAAAAGACCAGCTGTCTGATTCTTTCAAAACTGTTACTTCGGTGTCCTTATCAAGGGTCATGATGATATCAGAATTTAATCCCGGATCATATCTCAAGTTCAGAGCATCAGCATTGACGATGGTTGAATATTCATATCTGGTTGCAATTTGTTGATCAACAGTAGTTCCTAAGTATGATACAAGTGAAAGAATGATTGAAATTTTGATTAAGGTTCTCATGATGGATTATTTATGGTTCATATTTAAAATGTCTGCACCTGGAGACGAGACATTTTATAATATGAGCTAATCAATTATGAGTTATATCATTCATTTGAAGGCTAGGAGTAACTTATTGCATAACTGTGCAGTTTGAATTAAATTAATATCAAGTAAATCTTATTCAGATGAAAAAACAGCTATTCATTTTTCTATTGGTATTTGGATACTTATCTCATGCACAAGAAGATGAGAAAGAAACTAAAGTTGCTCCCTTAATTACTACTTTGATAAAATTTAATGGTAGTTGTGATGAGGCTAAAGAACTAATTAAATCCGCTGATGAGAAGAAAGAAATTGAGCCTGCAGTATATATGGCCGCAATGCAAAAAGTGCAGGAATGTTATTTCATGGAATATGCTGAAAGTAAGCTTGGATCTAAGCCAAAAGGATTTAAGGAAGAATATAAGTCAGAAGTGTTAGTTGTATATGATTTCAAAGATGACAAAAGATATTATGGAATCATAAGAGGTAAAGAACTAAAAAAGTTGAAAAAAATTTCCCTGGAAAAAGGAAGATCTATAGGCTTGAAAGTGGCACAAACTGAACCCGTTACAGGTGCGATAATAATAATCACATCAGAGATATCAATAAATTCTTTTTATGAAGCTGCTCTGCAAGAAGACCCTACCTTAATACTTTATCCTGTAGCATTGCCTGGTATTAAAGGTTTTAAAACATTTGTAGGTTTATTTGGTGAAGATGTTGCCATAGATGTAGAAAAGATACACGCAGAATTTATAGAGGACTTCAAAGCTGAGATTAAAAATGCAGGAGAGATTGTCCAAAGAAATCCTTTATATATAGCCAATCCAGCTTGGGCAGCAACTGCAGAAATCTCTGAAAAGGTCTATAAAAAGGCGAAAGAAAATCCAGCGTCTATTATTATGCCAATACAGGTTCCTGGAGTACAACAAGTTCTTGATGTCTTGGATTGGTGAAACAAAGAATAAGTACTAAAATTATAAATACGTTAAGTGTTATATAATTTTTCTTATGTTAAATCAGGTCTAGTGTAAAAAGTGTTCATGTCCATTTAGTCTGTCGCTATTGCCGGAGCACGAAAATTCTCTTTTGAGTCTTGCAATTCCTTAATTCGATCTACTAAATCACGAAAAGAGTCATTAGCTTCTTTAGAATTACGAGGATCGTAGCCATTAGGATAATCTCTATCAGTCTTGGTATCGATTAATCGTTGGTCTGCTTTTTGTGTCTCTACATATTGTTTTTTCCATTCTTGAGCAGCTTTAAGAGCTGCATATTCCAATCTACGTTTTTCCTTTCGATGCTTTTCTAACAAATAATCTTCTAATTGGAGCTTCCTGTGTAATGTTTCATCAATTGTAACTTCCTGATCTCCAACTTCAGCAGATTCTAACAATACTTTATCTAGTATCCCTGGTAGACGAATGGGATTAAAAAGGCCTTCAATTTCATCTCTAATAATCCTTCCTAGGTTTGCTTTTAGGTTTTCAAGTGCCGTTTTTTCTGGTAGAGCCTGAACAAATGAACGTGGATAATCTTTTTCATCGTAGGAACTGGCAATACTTCTTCCAGTTAAGACTTTTTGATAACCAGGATCAGCATAGCTAAGCATTTTCTCCCAATGCTTTTCGGATAGATCCTTCTCATCTCTTATCTCAGGAGGAACCCTATCGTATACATTCATTTGTTCATCTTGAGGGAGAGCCCAGAATAAAATTGCCTTTCTGTTCTCTGAAAATGTTTCACTTTTCCTCCATATGTTATCATGGACAGCAATGGATTTTTTTAAATCCTGCTGTATTCTCTTATAGGATTCGAGTTCCTCTTGATACTTTTTTCCATCAAAGTCTAGGCCTGACAAATCTGGTAAATCTGGTAGGTCAAGTAGCAGCTCATTAAATTCAAGGATTGAGAGATCAAAATCTTCGATGTTTAGTTCCCAATGTGAGAGCTCGAGGTCAATAGCGTCAATTCTATCAAGTAAACCGAGATATATTGTGTCAAAAACGTCATAGTTTTCTTCAATTTCTAAATCATCTAAATCTTTGGTTAATTGAGCCATATCTTCGAAAAAATCAGCCATATACGTATCTGAGGATTCAGTTGGCTTTTCTCTAAGTTGAGAAAATGCTGTTATTGTGGTGATTAGGAAAACTTGTAGCAGTATTGACTTTTTCATAATTAACGGGGTATTATTGATTAATAATGATCTTGATCATTTTCAATGTAGGTGATTTAACTTAATTGAGAAAAAGATTATTCTATATGATTATATAGAAAATGAGGTTAAAGGCAATAAAAACTAGAATATACTAGATTAATTAGATCGTTCAAAGCGTTAATCAAAGACGACCGAATTCATTTAGAGTGGCAAAATATGGGAACAATTTAGCTTCATCTTCTAACCCTAAATTATTTGTTGCAGTTGCAAATAATAGAATTCCACCAGTGTCGGAAGGAAATACGCCTGCTACATTGTTATTACGAAAATCATCATATGGATAAAATCTGCTATGCCACATGTAATACCCGTTTTTATCAAATTCATAAATGTTCAATGGAGTTTGATCCCTACCAATACCACCGGCAATAAGAGCTCCACCGTCTTCTCTTATAATTAAATCCTGCATTTGAGTTTTAATCTGTGAGTAACTAGCAGAATTTACCCATAGAGGTACTCCCTGCGGTGATAATCTTGTAATTACAGGGACTGTAGCTGTATAAGGATAAGTAAATACTGCAGATGCAATAAAGTAGACACCGTGTCTTGAATCATATTTGATCTTTTTCACGATAAATCCATCAGTAAAGATGAATTTTAGATGGGTAGACCATTTAACATTACCATTTAAGTCAGTCATCATTAAATAGTCTGCTCCTGATTGATGGTCCTCATTTACTGAAATAATATATTCAAATTGGTCAGTTAATTCTATATGGGAGTATAAACCTGTTAAGGTTAAAGAATCAATTACGTTTATATTTCCATCAGTTGATATACGGGTAAAATAGACTTTAGAATTTTTATTAGATTGATCGGTGAAAGCAGCGATATATTCTTTTCCATTCCATTTTAAGTCTCCAGATTGCCATCCATTACGGTATATAAAATCATATTGAGAACTGTTCAGGACAATGGTTTCTCTTGTTTTGTTTCCAGATGGATCGTAATGTCTAAGAATTAGTGTGTTACCTTTCTTAAGGTATAAGATTATTTCTGAATTGTAGGATTCTAAATTTACAACTAGCTCCCAATTATCTTCAGCAAAATAAAAACCGACTTCCTTTTTCCACAGTTGATTTCCATTAGAGTCTAGAAATAAGAGTTCTTGAAAAGTTTTACCATTTCGGTTTCTGTGTAGGACTGTTAAAAATCCTTCTTCAAAGTCAATGCAACGTATAAATGCAATATTTGGATCATACCTTACAATATCGGTTGGAATTGTTGATCTAAAGTCGATATCCAAGGTTCTAAATCCTTCTGAGTGTGTTATAGTAGTATCAGTAGAAATAGCTTCGATTTCTACCTCATAGTAAAATTTAGGAACGAGTATTTTTGAAAATACTATTGTTGTATCTAGGTAATCAGAAATTATTAGATCTTCGATAGATACAGAATCACCTATTACTCTATGGCCTTTAAACTTCAATGAATAAGAAACCTCTGAGAGGTTTTTATAAGGATTATTCCACTGTATTATAGCAGAGCTATCTTCAACTGATTCAAATGAAATTTCAAAGGGTTCAAAGGATATAATTGAATTATCAGCATCAATATCAGCATCAATAATGTCTGAATCTGATTCGCAAGAAGTAAATAATAGTAATATTATAAGTGGTAATACTAGTTTCAAAGTTCTTTTAAAAATCAGAGATTTAGATTTATACGTTGAAAAATAACTTGTCATTTATCAATTATTATGTAGATGACAAAATTATAGCATGTTAATGAAGTGAATAACCTATTAAAAGAATCTCTTTATTACTTTTACTAAAAATATTAGTAATTAGAGAAGTGAAGTTAGACGTAGGAAGCTATATCGTAAAGGTTAGGGGTGTTCATTTTGGATCTAACCATATATTGCGTGTTAGGAGAATAAGTGGTGACAAGTACTTTCAGATAGACGCTGGTATACCATATATAGTAGAGAGAGACAATGAATCAATGGAGTTAGAGAAGTACAAAATTGTTAAAAAGCTTCAGAGGAAAATTGAATATCAATCTTGTCATATCGAAGTTAAATTTCACGATGATGACGGAAACGATTTCGTCTTTGTTGCTAGAAACGCAAGTGCATTTGAGCGCATCAAAGAACAATTTCCTAGACTATGGGATCAGTTTCAGTTTTTCAAATAGAATAATAGGATATGGATATTAGATGGAAAAAAGTAGTAGCTAGAGAGTTTTTGATTCTGATAGGAATGGGAATAGTATATGTGCTAGTATATGTCGGGTATGAGGGGTATAATATCTACTTAACCAATAAAATAGATGAACTTGAGACTGTGAAAATAACATTGCAAAATGATATTGATTTGAAAAGAGATGAAGGGAATGGAAGCCTGATATTAATGGATGATTTTTTATACACTATTATTTGAATGATAAAGAATACAGGAGTAGAGGTGAGCTATGGAATAGGTTGAAAGTAATATATGATAATGATAGTATTGTCTTTAAGTACAATGATGTATGGAGAAAACCGACATTAGATTTCATTGAAGGTTTTGGAGATTTGAAAGGTATTGATCTTTCAACGGCTCAAAATTTTGAAACGTTTGTAGGAAGTGTACTATATCCAGGTGAGGAAGAACAACAATTAAGGAATGAGTTGAACTCATTGCTATCAGAAAGAAAAGATTTAGCTACTCAAATAGGATCATTGGGAAGAAAGCAATTGTCTAATAGAGACATAGAAACAAGTGTTAATATAATAGCATTATTGTTGGCTATTTTGGTCTACCCTATTCGATTTTTATTTCATGCAATAAGATGGAGTATTAGGACCTTAAAGAGTTAATCTGAATTTAGAAAAGCTTTAAGCTAGTTATTGGTAACAATTACTTGTTAGGTTTTACAACAAGATTTAATAATGCTTCTCTAATTTCTTTCATGGCTCTTCTTGTGTATATTCTAGTGCGATGTTTATCCACATCCATTCGCCTAATATATTCCAATACCTCTTTCTTTTTAGCCTCATCATCTGATGTGGAAATTGATTGGATCTGTTTCTCTAACCAAATGAAGTCTTTTCTTACTTTTTCCTCTGTTTTGTAAATTTTGGGATGCATTTTGAATTGAATTACCATGTCTCCACCGCCATAAAATTTATCAGATTTATCTTCCTGCCTAAATACATCTTTAGTAAGTAGATCTTCTTCAAAACCTGCGTCTCCAATAGTAATTGTTTTACTTAACGATCCTACTTCTGTTAAAGCCTGGCTTAATTGAGTATCATCTTCTATGATCTTCTTTGTTTGGCTTCTGTGATATACTATGGCGGATATGGTACCTGCTACCATAATGATCAACATACCCCATGCTCCATATGTGAATATCTCCCACATTATTTATTAAATATAGTCAATGCTATTGAACATGATAACGCAATCAAGAATGCTGCCGTTTCAACAATTAATAAGTTGAAGATAGCTACTTCTGCTTTGTTTGCCTGATAAGCAACACCTGTAGCGATGATAAATGCACTTATCATTTTCGTGATTTCTATAGCTAATGAAGCATAACGTTTCATGAAACTAAAATTAATAATTTCTTACAATACCCTAGTTTGACTCAATATCCTTTATGTGGATAATACTTAATACGCTCTATCTTTAAACAAGCCTGTTCTTTATTGCTCAGTTTGTGGTAGTATGAGCCACTAGGGATATTTGTTTCTTGAGTGTCAAAGAATAGGTCCCAAAATCTTAAAGTTGAAAGATATGGTGTTTCATAAAAGCAGTCATTGAGGATATCATAAAGGAGATAATTATTCCTTTTTAATACGTAGATCTCTTCATTAAAAGAGATTGTTTCTGTAACTGCTTGACCGATAATTTCAATACTGGAGGATAGATTGGAAATATTTGCAGAAGCCTCAAGTACATTATCTGATTGGTCGTAATAACCTTGATAAATTGTACCAGGAATTAGATAAGAATGAAGTGGATACTTTTTCTTCAATGAATGAGGATTTTTACCGTTGATATCAGTAACATGGTAGTGAAAATACCTTTCAGAAGACTGTATTATTTCGCCGATATAGGTGAGTAAGACCCTATTATAGGTGTCATTATATGGAAATATAGTTTTATTAATAATAGACATAAAAAAAGGGGTATTTAACCCCTATTTTTCATTACTCCATACGATTTCTAAACCATCGACGATTACTGAAGATGTATATTTTTTATTATCATCTTCTCCATATGAAGTGGTTTTGATTCTTCCGTTTAGACTCACATATTTTCCCTTCTGTAAATACTCAAATCTCCCGTCCTCTTTTTTAGTATTTAACTCACATCTGAAGAATTCAGGCTGTTTTACTTTTTGTCCCTCTTTGTCAAAGTAGTCGTTTGAATTGTCAGCTACGGTAAATACGATTAGATCATTGTTATCAAATTCCTTTTTTTCGGCATCTTTTGTGAGGTTGCCGCTAAGCATTAGTTTTTGCATGATTATGTCAATTTAAATGTGATATAAATCTATGATTGACATAGCTCTTATGATTAATAGGTAAGTCTATGCTTAGACAAAGGAAGATTCAGAACAAATCTTTGATTGCTAATGAGGCAATGTTTTGGAATGGAATATCTAGTGTTCGAGCTATTGCCAATAGTTGTTCGGCAGTGAAGCTTTGGGGAGATTTTTTCCGTTTCCTCCAAGTACGGGGATCAAGCTTTACCTGACTTCTTAAGTAGTCATCAGATATACCTTTGCTTTTGACTTCTTCAAGTAAAAACCTCGAAAATTCATTGTGTGTGATTACTGGTGGCATTAGTCTAGTTATCTGCTTATTGAGTGATGCTTTGTTAATGTTTTGTCAATGACATTAGAGATAGGAACGGATGAAACCTGATCTTTTTTTTTTAGCAGTATATGAGATGAATCAGCAATGAGGTATTCTTTGGTGTCAAGGAATTTGACAACGGATTGATTAGTAAACCTTCTAATCATGGGTCTGTTGAACAAATTACGCAGCCGAGTATATTCATAACAAAATTCCATTTGGGCTTCGTTTATGAATCTGAAGGTTTTTGGAGTTATTCCTTCGATCTTGTCAAGCTCTAAATGAAATTTAATTCTTGCATCATCCCGTGTTTTTTTTGTCCTGTATCTCTGCGTTAGAGATGTAAACAACTGCTTGATTTCGGTAGCGGTAGCGTTATTCATCGAGAAATTTCAGATTGTTTTGTTTGTGCATTAGTAGGTTGTAGTACATTTTTGGTTGGCTCTACCAAAAGGGACTTAATTTCATGTTCTTTAAAATCATGTTCTTTCGAAAGATTAGACATCATATTTGATAAGGACTGAGATAAAGACTGACGCTTGACTTCAGAAATGCTCAAGTCTTTAGAAATATCACCTGCAACATCTCTCCATTGATAGTTTTCTTGAATGAGTTGAGGATGAGGTTCATCTCTCATCATAGCTTTAACATCGTCTGATACAGACTGTGACACAAATCTATCTGCAGCTGCCTTGTTCTCGTAGTTATTTTTCCATTTTGGCCTCGCCTCTTCTATGGCTTTTAAGTTTTTATTCAGGACTTTAGATTCGTTGAAACTAAGGGGGTTGTTCTTATGAGAAATGTAGTTTTTGATGAATTCTTTTCCTTCGGTAGTCCTCATGTGCTGAAGATATTTATCCTGAATCTCTGGATAGTGTTTCTTATGTATTGACTTAGCAACTTGATGGAACTCTATTGCTGTTTCTTTATCATCATTGAACTTGACTGCAGACATATTAATTTGTGTTTAAATAAAAAATCCTATACAAGAGTATAGGATTGGTATTGATAAAAATTGATAGGTAACTGCACCTTATCATAGATGATTATTACATCTTAATTAGGTTCTTCATCAATGTATCATAGTAGGTATTAGTTTCTAGCCTAACTAATGTCTCTCGCTGAGGATTTAGCTTTCTTTTTGGTTTGCGTCTCGGAGAAAATTCCTTTAATACGAAAACATGAGGGAGTGTTGTCGGGCTAAGTTTGAAGTAAATCTTAGTCTTATCATATTGATTTAACATTCGGTGAACAATATCAGAGAATTGGAAATAGTATTGCCCTTTGGCATGGTTCAATCCAAATGCTTCTCTTGATTGTTGACCAAGTATTATTGCCCATTCGTTGTCGTTGGTTAATGCAAACACTGGCGGGAATGAAAGCATCTTATATTGTTCTACAATTGAGGGTGCAAAATAAATTCTTAGTCCATTTCCTGATACCGTAAGATGAGAACCTGGTGGTAGTGGATTGGAGTCCAAATGAAAGTCTATTGGCTTCTTATAAATCTTGAGTTGTTTTTCTTGTAATTCCATATCAGATAGCTTAGTTCTTAGTTATATTATTATGTGCATCACTATATATATATACATATTTAATATATAGATATGTGCATTATATATCTAATATACATATTCAATTTTTTAAAAAACAAATTGTTAGACTGATTTTTGAGAAATTTCGTTAAGCGTGAAGAAAGCTTGAGACTGATTTTTATTGATTTTTACAGCGACCTTATAGCTGAAGTGAGGTTTTAATGTATGTATATACGAAGAGATAAACTGGATAACTTGGTGAGTTATGTGGTTACTGAGCTCTTTGAAGTTTTTATAGATAGCATCAATCAAAATCGTTTGCAAAATATTTTCTTCTGAACTTCTTATTTGAAATACATTCGCCGACAAATTGAATTTCACAGCTAGTACATTTTGATTATAGTATTGGTTGTTGGTGATCTCTTGGATAATCATTAGTTCATTTGATTGGAGTGGTTTAAATCTTGATTGATAATAGAATAACTTTTAAAACTAAGTTCTAATTGATCATCGTAGTTGAATTTAAATTCGAACGTGCTCGAAGTTAGTGGAAATTCAAGTTCTGCGATTAGTAGGTCTTTGATCTGTTGAGTGGTAAATTCTTTGTTAGTTTTTCGATTCAAATTAGAAGCAATGATCTCTGAAAGCATGTCAATTTCTTTATTGTTCAGGGAGAGAACATTTTTAAGATCGACAGCTATAGTTAATTTTTTGTCGATGTGTTCGAGTGAGTAGATGTTCATTGAATTACTATTGTAATATGTGTTCTAAACGTTGAGCATTGCCATAGGTTAATAGTAAAGATAAAGTAAAAATAGCTCCACTCCTTTTGGTAGTTACCCCGTAAAATACATTGACAATAGATTCGATTTCTTCGTCATATGTCTCATTTGTATAATTGAATTGATTTCTAAATTCGGCCTTTAATTCATTCATTTTTTTATTGGCCATCCTAATGTCATCTGCAATAAATCTAAGTTTAATTTCTTGATAGTCGATTTGATGATCTAGTAATTCAAACTCGCTTTTTTTGGAAAATAAACAGATTATATATTGGGCAATTGACATCAATGATGAGCTTTGAGTTAAAACCAGTTTTCTTCTCTTTAAAGTTTCGTGAAATGGAGCGTAATGATTGATCAATAGATTGTTTTGATTAGCAACATAATCATTTGGATTAGCAATCATATAGACAGTGTCAACATCGGAATTATTGGAAATAAGTTGAAAGCCATCATTGGAATTGTAAAGAGAATAATGACTGGGGTACTTAATAAAGAAATTAGTAATTCTCTTGTCTAGAAAAAGGGGTATTATCTCGCTTTGTAAATGTTGAGAAAAAAAAATTCGTCCTGTGAAATCTCCCGAATGAATTATTCTCAGTTTGAATATATCACGTATGACATTATTGTAGGAGATTGCTGATAATCCAGGTTCTCTTTCAAAGGTGATGGGCTTGATTAATTTTTCTATTTCATCTTGTTTGTGATGTCCAAAGAATGAGGCAACCAACCAATGCTTGTTAACCTCTTTAAAGTTTTTGGAATCTATAGTTTTAAACTCATCATCTGCAGAGTCCAGGTATGTAATGAAATTTCCTAGTGTGGTATGAGATAGAATTAAATTGGTTTGAAAATCATGAGTCGCTCCAATGTATGATAAAAAACCAAGGATATTGAAGTGGTAACCTTTCATTGTTTTTGATATTGGGAAAGTAGGCTTTCAACTTCTCTTTCAATTCTCAGGTAATTTTCAAATACCTCTTTTTTCATCATCTCTTTATCTAGCTCATCGTTCGTTGTGTTCCATTTCTTGCTGAAAATTGGAATATCAACAAGGTCAGGTTCAAAATTTTTAAACTGCGAATGAAATGTTGGTGGCTTTCCTTCAGCTAAAACACCAGTAAAGTGACCAATGGGCTGGTTGACGATATCAGAAGGTTGTAAGTATTCTTCTTTGGTTGTATTAAAGCTTATTGAATCTCCAGAATCGCTGGAAGAGTAGTTTTGCTTTTTAACATCACGCTTGCCGAAGAACTTAACAATTTGCTCTGCAGATTCAAGATTCCTACCCTTTCCAACAAATTGGTTAGATAAATTGTCACGTGTAATCATGGCCTTTTCTTTTCCATAAGCAAACTCAAGCTGCTTAAAAGACTGCCAGGCCAGCAAAGTTGAGCAACCTTTTTTCCTAGCTGTTGCCGGAAACTCGTCAAGATTAGGAATAAACATAGTTGACAACTCATCTACTACTAGTAAGGATCTTCTCTTTCCAAATTGGTTCATGTTATTCATACATACTAGTAAGATCAGACTACAGACTGGTCCCAAAGCATGCTTGTTTTTAGGTATGGTACCAATAGAAAAGAAAACAGGTTTCTCACTGTTAGTGATATCTAAATCAAATTCTTCAAACTCTTCTTGTGGGGATAGCGCATAGAATATCTCTGGTTCCAGAAGCTTAACAATAGGAAGTGCCGCAGAAGAAACTGCTCCGGCTATTTGGGATTTGGCTTGCTCCTTATATGCTACATATAAGGGCATGATACGCTTCTCTAAGGATTTATCTTGAAGTATCCAGTTTAAGACCGTCTCATAATCATAGGTTGCAATCATCGCCAGATGAGGCACAGTTAGGTAATTCCAAAAGGATCTATCATTATATAATCTTTGAAGGATGCCGTAAGTATAATTAATGGCGTTTTGTGCCCAGAAGTCTGTACGTTTCAACCAATCTGGTTCTAAATTCTTCATCAACGTTGTTGCGAATTGGTTTAGATCTAATGCAGATTCAATATATCTGGGATTTAGTGGGTTGACCCTTACAGTTCTGGATGGATCTCCGAAATTAAGGTAGGCAAAGCCCAGTGATCCCTCTTTTTTTGGACCACTGTTATATTTCTTAACAGATGAAAGTATAGTACGCGTAAGCTCTGCCCCACCCTTTTCTCTACAGTCACCCTCAAAATCATAGAGTACACCTGCATATCCTTTTCTACCCGCTTGACTGAGAATATTTTTAATAAGAACAGACTTACCAGCTCCTGCACCACCCTCAATACCTATTCCCATTTCTGGCCTGGTAATATTGATATATCCTTTAGTTGTGGCCAGTTTGAATGAAGTGTTGCTTGATTTTGTTTTTGCGTGAAGTGACTCTTTATCTTCCTCTCCTTCTCCTTTGATGAACTGAACCGTTTTAATGGTAAAGAAACCAGACAATACTATTGTCAATGGATAGATATATAAATTGTAAGAAGGTATGCTTGTGAAGCCAACAAACAATAAAATAACAAAGACCATACATAGAATTACATATGGTAGTAGAGAAGATTTTCTATCAGTTATTGAAGCAGTTAGGAAGGAGGCAACTGCTATTAGTAGTATATAAGAGCCTTTGATTATATGAATCTTCTTGGCTATGGCCAGTGAGGTAACATTAACTTTTTCAGAAAAGAATAATCCAAAATAATCGTGAAAGTAAAACCATTGATTAAATAGGATTAGTAATAATACGGGGACAGCAATAATGAATAATTTGATATAATTTTCTTTCTCCTGACTCATTGTAAATGGTGTTTTTTACAATGTTAGTAATTGGGAGAAGCGATGTATTGATAGGTAAGTTACTGGCCCCTATCCCGCTCTTCGTCTTTATTTTGTTGATTGAGTCTTCTACGTCTTATTTCATCTGAGGTGACTTCGAAATCAGAATGTATCTTATCCCCTACTACCTTAGAATTATATTTTAATGATGATATATTTTTCACTAAAGATGATTTTTTAGAAAGCGCTTGATCTTTGATTGGTACTTTCTGCGTCTCTACAGAGAATTGTTTAGACAACCTGCCAATGGTAAGTCTTTGATCAATTTTTGAAGCCGAAATAAATTCTCCATTCTTAATATTCATAGACCTAAGTGAATAAGCATATATACCATTCTTATTTTCTTTGGTATCAATTTCTATGTTATACTTCGAAAGATGAAAAACATAGTCCTCCCAGTTTACGGCTTTCTTTGAAGATCTGATGGCAATATTTCTAACAAATCTTTTTTGATCCTCCAATGAAAAAGATCTTTCATTATTAAAGAGGTAATCATACCTAAGATCTTTAGGCAACTTGGAATTTTTGACGTAAATAGAAGACGAAGGATCCCCATAGATCATTTTATACCCTTCATTAATTTTTATTCTCCTTACATACAGGCATTCGCTTCTAATTGCTTTTTCGAAAGAGTCATAATCCTTTGTTGATTGTTTAATTTCTCTGACTCTATCAATAAGTGACTGCTTTTTATTGATTTTTGATTCGTTGGCTAATTGCAACAACTCCTTATAGGACTCTTTAGAGTAGCCTGGAAAGTTTTCTAATACTTTCGTGTTAGTCATTTTATACTTGACTATAGCGTCTTTAAAGGAATCAGGAATATTTAAAAGCTTCTGCGAAGATGCAGACTGAGAACGCACATAATTATAGATACTATAGATTTTGGCGTTTTTAGTATTTACACGTTTTTGTTGAAGTGCTTCATATTTCACCTCATAAAGTCCCAATTCCTTTTCCAGCATTCTGCAGGTATCCCTATTCCTTTTAAAATCTTGATACTCTGATATCTTATTACCTGCAAAATCTACAGTTGGCATGATGATATGATAATGTGTTAAATGAGTATCTCGATGCTCGTAAATAACCTGATCACAATTATTGAAATTCATTTCTTCAGCATACCTATTCCAGACTTGAATGAATTTATTACTATCAATTTTATCATCTGCATGAAAGGATACCATGATGTGCTGAAACTTATTTTTTTTAACCCGCTCATTGATTGCAACTGATGCGTTAAGATAATTCTTTAAGGAAGCCCTGTCTCGTTGCGTAGCGCAACCATATATCCTCGTTGCCTCTCCCCTATCAACTTTATTTTCGTTATAGTCAATAAAGTTTTCACACCTGGATCCTTTTACAATTTCAGCAATCATTTTCGTAATTGAGCTAGTAACGAATCTAAAATAAGGTTATACGCCGGAAGAGTTTTTTCTAGATTTTGCAAGGTTTCTTGTTGATCTGTACCTTCTTTTATTAAGTCAATATTGGAATTTCTAGCAATTTGGTTAAGGTTATTCCCTATCATTTTTAGTTCAGTAAGTAGCTTTTTTATGACTTCAATATCATGTTGTGAAGATTTTTTTAATACAATTCTAGACTGAAGCGCAGTCTTTTTAGCGTATTCGCCAAGTGATAAATCACCTCTTTTAGCATCAAGTTTGAGTAATTCTTTAGTGGTTACTCTAAACTGAATCTTCTTTTCGAACTTCTTTTCATACTTAGTCTTGGCAAGTGATGAATCTTTTGATGTGGATTTAGGTACTTTTTTTTCCATAAATACGAGCGTTAGCGAGTATTAACTCCAATGGTCCCCCATTGGACGAGTTTATTCTGGAGATGGTGTAAATGCGTAGCTTTTCGCCGTCGAAGAATATAACTCGCTTATACATTACAATAGACAGTAATTTTAAACACTATTTTGTTCAACAACAAGATAGGTAAGTCAATAAACCTTAGATTCAAGACACATTTAAAAAAATTGATTTTAAGGTACCTTAGAGACACTATCTCCCA
>CAZWLS010000011.1:0-28381 GCA_964634415.1 uncultured Roseivirgaceae bacterium
AAGGGATATTCAAAGAAGCCATTTTTGGAGTGCTTCAAATGAAGATAAAAAGTCTCTTCAAAAAATATGAGCCAATAGCCTAATCAAACCTGATAGCCTTTACAGGCTGAACCTTCGAAATAAATGCTACTGGTATCAGTAGAGTTAGTCCAATCAAGAATAGAATCAGAATGTTGAGAAGCAGGATGGTCGAAATATCTATAACGATAGGCACATGACTCATATAGTAATTTGCAGCATCTAAAGGGATAATCTTGAAATAATCTTGGATCAATCCAAATGAAACTCCGATTACATTTCCCCACAATAACCCTCGCATGACAAGCCTCAATCCATTATAAATAAAAATGCTTCTTATCATCTTATCTGAAGCACCTAGCGATTTCATCATGCCTATCATCTTGGTCCTCTCCATTATTAAAATAAGAAGAATTGAAATGATACTGGTGCCTGATACGAACAAGATTATTCCCAAGAGGATCACGACATTCCTATTTAGCAAATTGAGCCATTCAAAAATTTGAGTATACCTATCGTAGACTTTATCTACATAAAGATCTATATCAAGAATATTGAATAACTCACTTTCAGCCTCTGTCAAGATATATTTTTGAATATCACTGGTATATTCGTCAAACCTTAAATTGACAATGCTTGAGAGGTTATGACCCAAAAGCCCGAAGTAATCTTCGATACTCGGAGTTAGCTCACAAAATATCTCAACCCCACCGGCCAAAGAATCCGGCCAGTTATTAATCCGACGAACAAGATCCAGATCTCCAATAATTATCTTTTCATCAAATTCCTCTAGTCCTGTTTCATAAATCCCACTGATTTGCAATCTTCGGAACCTAGGTGGGTTTTGCACAAAATAAATTAGCACTTCATCATCGACCTCTAGCTCCAAATAATTTGAAACTCGTTTACTTAATGCCACTTCAGTAGAATATTTCTCAGACCCAAAATTTGGGAGTCTACCCTCTACAATATGCTTATTAAATCCTACTGTATCAAAGGAATCATCTACCCCCTTCACTATCACTCCATGCACCTCTTCTTTCGTTTTAAGAAGTGCCGCCTTCATAGCATATGGTTGATATGCAGTGATTCTAGGGTAATTATTCAATGCATCAATTAAATCTTCATCTAAGACTATGGAACCTTCTTCAAAAGAGGTTGAAAGTGTGTACTTATTAACTATTAAATGACCGCTAAAACTGTACACCTTATCTCGAATTACTTTTTTAAATCCGAAAAGCACCATAAACGCAATTATCAAAACCGCTAAACCCAATCCTATACTGACCACAGCCACCCTGTTGATAATATTTGAAAAGGAACCAGTCGATTCCTTTGCTATGCGTTTAGATATAAAAAATGGCAGATTCATTGTTTAGCGCAAAATAGGGTTTTCAATCCTGTAAGAACAAGTTAACTTGTGATTTAATATGATACGTGTTTTCATAATTTGCTTACTATTCACATTTAGCTGTGCTTCCGTTTCTCAAAAAAATGAAAGTAAGATTCTTACAGGTGCGGATCAAACAGACCTGTATTTCCCCATGCTTGCTAACAAAAGAGTGGGACTTACTGTCAATCACAGTTCTTTAATTGAGAAGACGCATCTAACAGACACAATGCTCAATTCAGGAATTAACTTAACAAAAGTTTTCACACCTGAGCACGGTTTCAAAGGCACCGTCAGTGATGGTGCGAAAATCAGCTATGATTCAGTTGTGGCTCCCTACGAGCTAATATCTCTTTACGGAAAAAATAAAAAGCCAAGCAAAGAACAGTTAAAAGACCTGGATGTGGTAGTCTTCGACATACAAGACGTAGGCACACGATTCTACACATACATAAGTACTATGTATTATGTTATGGAAGCATGTGCCGAAAATGGAGTTCCGGTACTCATACTGGACCGACCAAATCCAAATGGCAGTTATGTCGATGGACCAGTATTAGAGAGTGAATTCTCTTCTTTTGTAGGCATTGTTCCAATTCCAATTGTACATGGAATGACAATTGGAGAACTCGCTCGAATGTTTAATGAAGAAGGCTGGCTAGGTAATGGTGTGAAGTGCGATCTCAATATTATTAACTTGAAAAACTGGAATCATGCGATGCCCTATTCACTTCCGGTTAAACCTTCACCAAACCTCCCTGATGACCTTAGCATTTCCCTTTATCCGAGTCTCTGTCTTTTTGAAGGTACAATAATGTCTGTAGGAAGAGGTACTGAATATGCATTTCAACAGATAGGACATCCTGAATACCCTTCTGCGCAACATAGCTTTAAACCCATTTCAAGGGAAGGAGCAAAATGGCCTCCTTACGAAGATCTGGTGTGCTATGGCAAATCCTGGATTGGTGAAAAACCGAGCTATCAATTTTCGCTAAAACCATTGATCGATGTGTACAACATTATGGGAAGAGAGGATTTTTTCAACGATTATTTTAAGCTCCTGGCTGGGACAGACAAACTACAGGAACAAATCGAAGCCGGAATGAGCGAACAAGAAATAAGAAATTCATGGGAAGATGATCTAACTAAATTTAAATTAGTAAGGGAAAAGTATCTAAGCTATAAATGAAAGTATAATGGAAAAGAGAAATAAGATAATCTATTGGGTATCAACTGGGCTACTAAGTATTCTCATGACCTTGTCTGCAAGCATGTATTTTATAAATACCGAAGGCATTTCTAAGATATTCGTAGCCTTGGGATACAATGAACGAATTGTAATACCGTTAGCGATTCTCAAGATACTCGGCTTAATTGCTATTTGGTCCAACAAATCAAAGACGCTGAAAGAATGGGCCTACTTTGGCTTTTTACTCGATTTCATCTTAGCCTTAGAGGGGCATTTATCAGCAAATGATGGAGAGCATATGGGTGCAGTGATTGCACTGGCACTTTGGGCAATTTCTTATACTTACAACAAGAAATTATCACATTCTTGAAATAGGATATAAATGAAACTCAGAATTACACTTTTTGCAATAACGTTAACTGCCGGACTTTTTGTTTTGGCTCAGGAAAAAGAGAAGAGTTTTCAGATAAAAGCATTTTCTGGAATCAACCATTTTGATGTTGATGAAGGTTCTATTGAGGTTCGGAAGAATATGAACTCGCACAGTATACTTAGCTCAGCATCAGTCTCAATTGTAAAAGGTGATCGTTTCATAGAATTCGAACTTGACAGGTTCAAAATACAGCACAATGAAAATGAGGCCATCCCAAACTCATCTGGATCATTAGATGGTGGTGATGTGAAAACACGTGAATTTAGAATCAGGTTGAGCTATAATTATCTTAAGAGTATTTCATCCAAAATCAATGTAGCTATTGGTATGGGAGTATCTCCTTACCTACTCAAAGAGAACATATCTCCATCCAATCCTTTGTCTTTTGATAGAAGACATTCGAGTGTAGGAGCTTCATTGGATTTAATACCAAGGTTTCAATTCAATATGACTAAAAAAGTATTTTTCGAAACCCACCTTGTGTTATCCACAGTCCGCTTAAATAGATATGAAACGCAAATAGAAAATCCAGCTATCCCATTGAGAGAGCAAACCGAAACAGACTCATCAGTGAGGTATTTTGGTGGAGATTATCAAGTGAGATTTGGTATAGGGTTAACATTATAGACTTTAAAATTTTAGAACAATGAGAGCTAATTGGTTTGAACTCCCAGTCAACGACATAGATCGAGCAAAAAAATTTTACTCATCCATCTTTGAAATTCAAATGGCTGAAAATATGGAGATGGGTAATTCGGTAATGTCCTTTTTTCCATTTGAAACTGATGCAAGTGGTGCAACAGGAACTTTAATAAAGCAAGAGAGCTATATCCCATCTCATGAGGGCACAATGGTATATTTCTCTGTCTCCGAAATCAATGACGTATTGCCTAAAATCACATCTTCCGGAGGAAAAGTTTTGAATGAGAAAATGAGTATCGGTGAACATGGATTTGTTGCTCATTTTGAGGATTGTGAAGGAAATAGAGTAGCTCTACATCAACAAGCGCAATAATGAGTCAAAACCCCACAGAACATATTGTTGATCTTTTACTGAGCAAATCATCAATTAAGCAACAGGCATATAGGAATATCTGTAACGCTTTTGAGCAACTCAAAGAAGAAGCGTCCAAATTGGTGAAAGAAATACGAGATAAGACAAAAAAAAGAGACAAAGACATCCAACTCAAGGTGGAGTCGATTAGCGATCAAGAGTTTCACATTCGAATTGCAGGAGATCTTTTGGTATTCGTATTGCACACCAACATCATCACTTTGCCAAAAGATTATGATTATAACAAAAGTTCTTACGTCGCAGACCAACCACTTCGTAAATACTTGGGTCAAATAAATGTATACAATTTCATGGCCGATTCTTTTGAGTTTAATCGACTAAATGATCCTGGCTATCTTCTAGCACGCCTTTTGGTAAACAGTGAGAACCATTTTATCGTTGAAGGTGATAGGCAAGTAGGATTTATGTTTAAATCTGCATCAGCGAAGCCGCTAGAAAAAGTAGATCTGAACGTTTTGATTACGTTAATAATTAGCCAAGCTGCAGAAAATGATCTTGTAGTACCACCCTTTCCAAATATCCGTGGTATCACGGTGAAGGAGAAACTTGAAAAAACGCAGTCACTGGGAGCCGGCAATAAAATTGGCTTTCAAATGAGCTACCAAAATGAAACTAAACCCTAGTTAATATAATGAGCACCATACAATCCAATTTCGTCGGGATGACTATCATGCAAAGACTAAAAGTAACCGGTCAGTATGAAGCATTCAAAGAAGCTTACAAGAAGAATAAAGCCACTGCAATAAAAATGCTTGAAGCGTTAAATCTTGATCAAAAATCTATTGAAGGATTTTTGAAATCAAAGTTTTAATTCACATCATCGCTGCTTACCCCGCAACGTTATTACGCTTCTTACATTCATTATCCCTGCATAATTCAGAGATAAGTCAATAGAAGTACGTATCCCTGATGCTACCTTCTTGTTGAATGTCAGGTAAATATTGAAATCACTTGATGGATTGTGGGTAATTCCAATTGGTTCAATTTCATCCTCTATGTCCTTCAGGTTTAGCAATGAAACACAAATTGGAGTACAAGGATTTGTCAATTCTGATACTAGCCCACTACGGCTATCAAAATATTCAGTCCAATCAACTTTTGGCTGACTCACTACTGTAAGGTTTTGAAGCACTAGCACTAACACTAGTATGTACTTCATATTTAAAGACAGCATACTATCGAAACTTGGTGAAAAGCGCACGATCAATATTTAAATTGAAAGTCCTAGGCTGAACCAGACCAGTTTTCTTTGTAATTCGTATTCCTAGAAGTATTAAAATGGTACCAAAAAGTAACCAAACTGTTATTTTTTCATCTAGAAATAATACACCAAGCATCACCCCATAGATGGGCATCAGGTAGGTAACAAGAGAAGCATAACCTGCTCCTGATCTTTCTATCAGTTTGAAATATACAATAAATGCTATTGCTGTGCCAAAGAATGCCAAAGCCAAGATTGATCCAATTACATTACTGCTAAGTGTTACAAAATCAAACTCCGGATATGCTATATGTGCTATAGGCACCAAATAGATGCTAACTGATAAAAGTTGGGCTGCTGGTGCAGTAAATGAAGGAGTATTTACAAAGTTTTTTCTGATATAAGAAAGCCCTATTCCATAGCTAAATGCTGCAATTGTAATTGACAAGATACCGGACAAACTTCCTTCAGCTCCATTTATTAAACTAGGCATAACTAGCACCATCAAACCAATAAATCCTACAACTACACCTGCTAATTTGGTTCGGGTAAGTTTCTCCTCTGCAACAAGAAAATGAGCAATGACTATAGTAAATAAGGGAACTAGTCCATTAAGAATTGATGCTAGTGAGCTATCAACATATTGCTCACCCCAATTGATCAGCACAAATGGAAGCGCCTGAGCAAAAAATCCAGCTATAAGAGTCTTCTTCCAAAAGTCTCGATCAATCGGTAGCCTATGTCCTCTTAGGTATAAAAATGCATTTAAAAATATGGCGGCAATTCCTATCCTTAGGGCTGCCAACATTATTGGTGGCACTTGATCTATCGCAATCTTGATGAATAAAAATGAAGGGCCCCAAAGGCTCGCCAATAAAATAAGGAGGTGTACATTCTTTAGTTTCATGATATAGCGTTTTAAAATCTTATTCAAATTGAACGCTATTAAATCATGGAAGAACTATTAATTGGATGAATTGATTTTATAATTAGAATGAATTTTACTAATATAGTGTTATGGAAATCAGACACCTTAAATTGATCCGTGAGGTTGCAGAAACAAAAAGCCTAACCAAGGCCAAAGACTCGCTTTTTCTATCACAATCTGCATTAAGCCATCAGTTGAAGGAAATTGAAAGTCAACTTGGCACCCAGTTATTTCATAGAGTAAATAAGCAGTTGATCTTAACAAATGCCGGAAAGATGGTATTAGAATCGGCTGAACGGATTCTTAAAGATCTAGAACGAACTGAGATGTCTATTAAAAAATATGTCTCTGGAACGAGTGGTACACTAAGGCTAGCAACTCAATGCTATACCTGTTATCATTGGCTCCCCTCATTAATGACTGATTTTAAGAAAGAATTTCCGAATGTAGAAATTGAAATTTTCCATAACAATGATGCTGATGTTGAAGATCAAATATTAGAAGGTAAGATTGATCTTGCTATCATTTACGAGAATTCAAATAAACCAAACATTGACTACCACGAACTTTTCAGAGATGAGGTTTTTGCATTGGTTCCGGCAGGACATCCATGGACCAAGAAGCCATATGTTCAAGCGAAAGATTTTGAGGGGGAAAACATCATCATCCACTCCTACCCTTTGGAATCAGTCTCTTTATTCTCTCAAGTTTTAATACCCGAAGGAGTAAAACCTAACAGGGTTATGCAAGTGCAAGTTACGGAAGCAGTGGTGGAAATGGTTAAGGCTGGGATGGGAATCAATGTAATGGCAAAGTGGATTGTGGAACCATACCTTGAAGACAATAAGTTAGCACTGGTTCCTGTAACTAAAAGAGGAATACATCGGACATGGAGTGCTATTACCCTATCCGATGAAAAAAGCCCTCAGTACCTTCAAAACTTTGTGAGACACTTAGAATGTAATATTGGAAAGCTTTGTTGCTGTGATAATTAGTTTTCCATCGCCTTGAGCTCTTCTTCAGTAAAATCAGTTGGTCTTCCAATTTCTCGAAACTTATCAATCTCTTCTTTGAATTCCTGAAGGCGAATGGCAACACGTTTATAAGCCGGTCCCCCCAACGGTAAATGAACAGGCGGATTTTCTAAAGTGGTTACCTCATACATCGCTTGTGCAGCCCGAACAGGATTACCAATTTGATTTCCACTTACTTCTCGAATGCTATCCATGTTTTTGGTTGCAGTCTCATTGTATTCTGGAATAGATGATTCATTGAAAGTAGCTGACCTGCCTGCCCAATCTGTCCTAAATGGACCAGGCTCAATATTTGTAACATTAATTCCGATATGTCGAGTTTCTGCGGCTAATGCCTCTCCTATTCCTTCAAGGGCAAATTTGCTTCCATTGTAAATCCCTACACCAGGAAAACCATTGAGACCAGCAATGGAAGTGATGTTTAGAATATTACCACTTCTTTGCTTTCGCATGAAAGGCAGCGCAAGTTTGATCATCCGAACACACCCAAAAACATTAACATCGAACTGTCTTTGCACCTCTTCTTCTGAAGTCTCTTCAATCGGGCCTAGTGTTCCGTATCCAGCATTGTTAACCAGTACATCAAGCCTTCCAAACTCATTATTGATATATTCTGAAGCTGCATCAATGGTATCTTGCTTTTGGACATCAAGAACAATTCCTTTTACTAAATCAGGATTTATTGATTCTAAATCTTTAATCTGATTTTCGTTTCTAACTGTCCCAATAGCTATTTCTCCTTTCTCAGATACGATTTTAACCAACTCTCTACCAAATCCAGTAGAGCAGCCAGTGATTAACCAAACTCTTTTGCTCATAATTAAGTGTTATTTTGACGCTCAACACCATGAAAATAAAAAATGTTCAAATAGTTAGCTAAGAAACCACCACAAACTACAGACCTCGCATAATTAATTTTCATAAGTAAAAAGTAAAGGTAATCAAAATTAATTGTTGCATTAAAATCTTTATTTGAGCTTATGATGACATTTTGTAATCTTTGTCGAGGAAACTTTTTAACTTCATCAAGTCATTCAAAAAACCAAAGTCATGAAGAAACTTACCTACCTACTATGCATAGCTTTCGCCTTTAACTCGCTAGCTCAAGCACCTATCACAAGCATTCCTTTCGAGCTTTTCGGAGACCATATCATAATAAAAGTCAGCGTAGACGATTCTGAACCACTTGATTTCATTTTTGATACTGGTTCAGGGTATACAGTAATTGACGATGACGTAGCAGAAACTTTAAACCTTGCTGGCAAAGAAATCGAAATGAATCAGGCCTCTTCAGCTTGGCACTTGATTAAACATAATACCATTGCTATCAATCACTTCTTGATGGAGAAAAACACCAAAGTATATTCGACAGATCTTGACCATTTGGAAATAAGCTTGGGTATGGACCTTGATGGGATCATAGGTTATGATCTTTTAAGGCATCACTCCATTTATGTGAACTTCGACACAAAAACTATGAACATTTATGATCATAGTAATTCTCCGAAGCGTGGCGATGCTATTCCTTTTACGCTACATGTTTCGATACCAGTGATTGAAGGCACAGTAGTGCTAAACAATGATGAACCGCACGACGGAACATTCTTCGTGATGACAGGAGCTGGAACGACTCTTGATTTTAATTCACCATACGCTGAACAATGGGATGTTATTCACAAAACTGGCAAACACTATAATTACTTGGTAAAAGGTCTTGGTGAATATGAGACACCACACTACGAAGGCCATGTCAAGTCTTTTAAATTTGGAAATCAGACAATCGAAGATTTGCCAATCGGAATTAGTGCAGCTGAGAGCGGCATTCAAGCGGACAAGAAAGTTGCTGGAATTATAGGATCTCAAATTTTGAGAATGTACAACTTCACTCTTGATTACGGTACCAAGATGCTTTATCTCGAAAAGGACGTTACTTATGATGCTAATTTCAAAGTAAACTGCAGTGGTATTGACGTTCAACTATCCAGAGATAAAGGCAAAGTCTTAATACATCAAGTTTTTGAAAATAGCCCGGCGTCAGAGGCTGGCATCAAAGTAGACAGTGAGTTAATTAGAATCAATGGTAAAAGCATGTTGGAAGTAAATCTTGCCGAGATTAAAAAGATGCTGAAAATGGAAGGAGAAACTGTTGATTTGGTTATCAATGAGAATGGTGCCGAAAAATCATTTTCATTAGCTCTAAGATCACTTATAGATTAAGTCTAGGTTTGGTTTCTTTGCACCAATATGAGCAAAGATCTTAGAATTGTATTTCTGGGCACTCCAGATTTTGCAGCAGCTAGCCTTAAAACATTAGTTGAAAATAATGTAAATGTTGTCGCAGTAATCACTGCGCCCGACAAACCAAAAGGCAGAGGAAAAAAACTGGGTATGTCAGCAGTGAAAGAGTTTGCTCTTAAAGCTGACTTACCTGTTTTACAGCCAACAAACCTCAAATCTCCCGAGTTTCTTGAAGAATTAAGAAACTACAATGCAGACCTGCAAATAGTAGTAGCCTTCAGAATGCTACCTGTCTCAGTATGGGACATGCCACCACTCGGCACATTCAACCTCCATGCTTCGTTGCTTCCACAATATCGTGGAGCAGCACCAATAAACTGGGCGATAATAAATGGCGAAACCGAAACCGGTGTCACTACCTTTTTCTTAAAACATGAAATAGATACAGGAGAAATTATTTTTCAACAAAAAGAGACAATACTACCTACTGATACCGTAGGAAGTTTGTATGAACGATTGATGAACAAAGGAGCCGAATTAGTGCTCAAAACCGTGAATTCGATTTCAAAAGGAGATTATCCACAATCTCCACAAGACACTACTTTGGCACTGAAAGCAGCTCCCAAAATTTTTAAAGATGATTGCAAAATCAATTGGGAACAACCGTCAAAGGAAATTAAAGATTTTGTTCGTGGACTTTCGCCATATCCGGCAGCATGGTCTGAATTCGAAGGTCAAACGCTTAAAATTTTCGAAGTAGAAGAATCTTCAACCGGCACTAATAAGGCCGCCGGAGAATTCTATTCAGATGGAAAGACCTACTTAAGAGTAAATACTAAGACTGGAACTTTAAATATACTGGACCTCCAATTGCAAGGAAAAAAAAGAATGCCAATTGAGGACTTCTTGAGAGGATATCAATTTAAAGGCTAAGTATCCTTAGTCGACAAATATTGAATAGGCCAACTCAAAGGACCAATTAGAAGGGACAAAACAATCCAATTATGGAAGCTTAATTTCAGGTATTTAGAAATACAAATATTGCCTAATACTGAAATGAAAATGAAAAGTGTTAAAGCTATTAGCATCGTGTGATTAATTTTATTGTTATACGGAAAAAGAAGGAAAACGGATTATGATCATTTCAATGATAGCCGCGATGGGAAGCAATAGAGTCATCGGTAAAGACAACGATATCCCCTGGCACCTACCAGATGATTTCAAATATTTCAAGGATACTACGAAGGGCCATCACGTAATAATGGGTAGAAAAAACTGGGAGTCACTACCACATTCTTTTCAACCTCTTCCCGGCAGAACCAATATTATAATCACTAGACAAGATAACTATGAGGCTAAAGGTCAACCAGTAGTCAAGTCTTTAGAGGAAGCTTTGGAAATAGCTAAAGAAAGTGGAGAAAAAGAGGCATTCATAATTGGTGGTGGCGAAATTTATCGAATGGGTCTTGATTTTGCTGATCGTATATACCTGACAGAAATTAATGGCTCATTTGATGGGCAAGTTACATTTCCAAATTTCGATACATCAGTCTGGAAAGAACAATCTCGAGAGCATCATCCAAAAGATGATAAACATGCATTTTCATTTGATTTCGTAGTATATTCTAAAAAATAATTTATCATGGATATTCAAGCACATAAGAAGACATTAGGAGTCATACACATAGTTTATGGATTACTTCTTGCGATAACATTTCTATTCATTGGTAGCTTTGTAACCATGTTGTTCCCGTTCATCGCTGAGGAAATTGCTGATGAGGTTGGAAACGATGCGGACAAAGTTCTTATTCTTGTCGAGTCAATCGTTAGAACAGTTTTTATTCTACTTCTTATTTTCTCAGCACTCCCTTCCATCATAGGTGGAATAGGCTTACTGCAACAAAAAAATTGGGGAGTAACCATCGCATTAATTGCAGGTTGTATTTCCATATTCAGTTTCCCGTTTGGAACAGCTGTTGGAGTATATAGTATCTATGTATTTGTAGAAAACAATAAGGCAAATCGTGTCGAAAATAAGGAATAAGGTTGTTTGGTTAACAGGTGCGAGCTCTGGCATAGGTGAAGAACTTGCATATCAACTTGCAGCTAAGGGAGTAAAACTCATTATTTCTGCTCGCAGAAGAGAAGAACTAGAAAGAGTAAAATCAAACTGTCAATCAGAAACTGTTGAGATCCTAACAATTGACCTTGAAGACAACTTTTCTCTGACCCAAAAAGCTAAGGAAGCAGTAACGTTTTTCGGTGATATTGATATTCTGGTTAATAATGGCGGAATTAGTCAAAGAGACACAATTCTAAACACCTCTTTAGACGTAGACAGAAGATTGATGGAAGTTAATTACTTCGGGTCTATCACATTGTCCAAACAATTATTGCCGAGAATGGTCGAAAGAAAAAGTGGTCATCATGTAGTGGTGACTTCTACGGTTGGCATAATCAATACACCCTATCGATCTGGGTATGGTGCTTCCAAGCATGCATTGCATGGGTTCTATGATGCGCTAAGAGCAGAACATCATAAAGACAACATAAGGGTTACCATTGTACTACCTGGATATATTAAAACAAACATATCCTACAATGCATTGGTTGGAGATGGTAGCAAACAAAACAGGATGGATCCAGGTCAAGAGTCTGGAATGGCACCAAAGAAATGTGCCAAATTGATTATAAAGGCAATTGAAGCAGGGAAGAACGAAGCATATATCGGAGGCTTAAAAGAGAAAATGGGAATCTATCTTAAGCGATTTTGGCCAAAGGCCGCAGCAAAGGCAGTAAGAAAACTGAGAGTGACTTAGTGAAAAAACTTATTTACATATCTCTATTTTTAATTCTATGCATAAATGCTGTGGCACAAAAACCTCAGCTATTGAAAGTAAGTGATTTCTTAAGACAAGAAATTAACCCGGAATGGGTTTATGTAAAGTTTAAGAATGGATCAAATCCTGATCTTAGCAAATTCCGAGAATCAAAACCGCTTTTCAAAACAAAGTCCTCTTCCAATTCAAATGGAATCGTAAAGGTGAAGGTGCCAAAAGGCATGACATCTTTACATTATTGCAATGAATTAAGATCTACAAATCCTGATGTTCAATACGCAGATCCAATCTTAACTTATATCCCTTTGGCAAATCCTTCAGACGCGCTCATATCCAATCAATTCTATTTGGATAATATCAGAGCATTCGACGCATGGGACATTACCAGAGGTGACGATGATATAACTATTGGAATTATTGACTCAGGAATCGACCTGGATCATGAAGACATTGAAACCAATTTATGGATTAATACAGATGATCCTGTTGATGGTATCGACAATGACAATAATGGGTATATAGATGATTACTATGGCTATGATTTTGCAGATGAGGACACAGACCCCTCTATTCAAAATGGGAATCACGGAATGATTGTAGCAGGCATTGCAGGAGCATCAACTAACAATGGTGTAGGAATCGCCGGAATGGGTTACAATACAAAAGTGGCTGCATTAAAGGGATTTAAATCTTCCACCGGAATAAGTGGAGGACTTTATGACGCAATACTATACGCTGCTGAAAATGGATTTGATGTAGTAAACCTGTCATGGGGAAGGATGGGATCACCATTACAATCCGAACAGGATATTATCAATTATGTAGTACTGGAAAAAAATATGGTAGCCGTGGCTGCGGCGGGTAATGAGGGAGGAAAAAGTACCGAAGAAAATAGATGGTATCCAGCAAGTTACGATAATGTTTTGTCCGTAGGAGCATCAGACGCAGCGGACAATAAATCTTCTGGCTCTACATTTAATCACGCCGTAGACCTAATTGCTCCTGGAGTTTCAATGTACTCTACTGTAAATGGAAATGGTTATTCGAATGGTGGTCCGGGAACATCATTTGCCTCTCCCTTAGTTGCTGCTACTGCGGCACTCGTTAAAGATCAATTCCCTAGCCTTACTGCAGTTCAAATAATGGAACGAATAAGAGCAACAGCTGATGATGTCTATGATATTGGAAGCAATTCAACATATGACGGAAAGCTTGGAAAAGGCAGATTGAACGCGCTTCGCGCAGTGAGCGAATCGAATGTCAGGTCTCTTAGAGCGGAAAACCCTGTCTTAACCTCAAGCTTTGGAGAAAATGTATTTTTTGGAGACACAGTTGATGTTTCCCTGACGGTAACAAATCACCTATCTCCAATTAATTCACCATCAATATCTATTGCCTCGCCGGAAAATGACTTTAGTATCTCTAGTGGTAGTTTCCACCCTGGTTTTATGGATACTCATGATACCGAGGATATTTCATTTTCGATTATATTAAATGATGACATTCAACCAGAAACTGATGTAGCTATCCGATTAGACTACTCGGCAAGCGGTTACAGTGACTTTCAGTATCTAAGTGTTACCACGTCACCAGACTATGTCGATTTCGGCAATAACATTGTTAACCTAACGATAAGTGGAGATGGAGATTTAGGATTCAATAATTACCAACCTTTCGAAGGTGGTGGATTCAGGCATTTTAACGATACACTGATTTATTACACTGGCATTGTCATAACCACCAACTCTTCCAATGTTTCGGATAATATAATTTCAAACTATTCTGACCTCTCCAGAGAACAAGATTTTAATATTGAACAGTATTACAAACTCTACCACCATCCTGGTACTGACCATTTTGGGTATTCAGAGTTTACAGATCCTAACAAATCAATTCTAATTGAACAATCTAACATCTCATGGGAAAATGAAGACTTCCTGATCATTCGCTATAGAATCGTAAACAGTTCGCCTTCTGCACTTTCCAATATATCGTTTGGCGTTTTTAATGACTGGCATATTGACGATGAAAACGCTAATTATGCAGAATATGATGTTGTCAATAACTACATGTTTGCAAGGAACAGTAGTAGCACAGTGTTCGCAGGAATTAAAGTAAAAGGTGGAGATAACTATGAATACAGCGCGATTGACATGGGTGACTTTAATGGGAATAGTGCAGATGTAAATGGTGTGTTTAGTGAATTTGACAAATACGACTATTTAGTTACTCAAAATATCGCAACTGCAGGAAGTGAGGGAGATGGAAATGACGTTGCTTCAATAAGTGGAATTACTATCAACCAACTAGACCCATTCGAAGAAAAATTTATTGATGTAATCTACGCTGTATCAGATTCTAGAGCCGGCCTCGAGTCCGTATTTACTAATGCTAGCGGTCAACTAGATAATTTTCTATTGTTTCCAAGAGTATTGGAAACATTCTCTGTCTGCGCAGGGTCTTCGCTCACTGTAGATCCAAGTGAAGGTGACACCTTCGAATTTTATGAAGATCCTTTAGGACAAGACCTCATTTCAATAGGGTCTAGCTTTATACCTGCTACAATCACCAAGGATACAACCTTCTATGTAAAAAATCTTGATAACGGATATCCATCAGACATTTTCGCACTAGAGGTTAAGTTATTCAACGAGATTGCTGAATTTGCCATGTCTACCGATACCCTATATCTCGACAATCCAACAACGAATGTTGTACAGTTTACGGATGAGAGCTTAGATGCTATTTCATGGGACTGGGACTTTGATGAGGGTACCTCTTCCAACATTCAAAACCCCTCGCTTTCATTTTCAACACCAGGTACTTATACAATAACCTTAGAAGTAGAAAATTCGCTTGGTTGTATAGATTCCTTTTCAAGAGATTTAGTTGTTGCAAATAGGCCTACCTCCCCTACCTTCTCGGATGTCACCATTTGTCCAAATGAAGATGTAATGCTTAATGACCCATCAGCTGAAAGCTTAAATGTTTATTCATTAGAAAATAGTGAAACACCAACCTTGAGTGGTTTTAATATAACACTAGAATCTATTGCACATGACACCACTGTTTATGTTTCCGGTATCTATGGATCATTTGAAAGTAGTCGGACTGCTGTAAATATTGATGTTCTGGAGGTCAATGGAAGCTTGTCTTTTATACCTGACACTACGTCAACTGATCATCGCATGCTCTTAGTGGCAAACGAAATTGCAAGTGGATCTTCAATTATCTGGAGAATTGATGGTACGCTAGAAGGATCCGACGATGAATTGTCAATTCCTGCAGAAGCAGGAAACATAAATATTCAATTAGAAATCAATAGCTCTGATAACTGTACAAAAATCATTGAATCAAATGTTTTGATTAGTACTTCACCATTCGCTTCACAGGACGATCTATTTTCTTGTTTTGGACAGCAAGTAAAGATCCAACCTCAAAATGGAGTTTACTTTGGCTTTTATGAAGATGAAGAATTATCCACTTTAATAAAAAAAGGAACTGAGCTTGTAACCAATTCATATAGTCAAGTATATGTGGTAAACCTTGATGATGGCTTACCTGGAATGCCAATAGAAGTAAACATTACAAATAGCTCTGCAGAATTTGAGATAGATCATGAAATTTCAATAGTGGGAGAAAAAAATAAGGTTGATTTATCTATTAACGCTGAAGATGAGATTGACACTCAATCTTGGTACCTAAATGGCATCCTATCTGAAACTTCAGAAGCATCAACATTTTTCTTAAATAACGAATTTTACCAAATCGTTTTACAAGTACAGTCTACTTCAGGGTGTCAAAGTTCAGATACCCTCAATCTGGATTTCACGCCAATTCTTTCTACCAATAAAAAATCCGAGTTGGAAGTTTACCCCAACCCGACAAAAGGTTTAGTGAATATTCAATCATCAGAAGTGATCGAAGAGGTGTGGCTTTTTAGTATGGATGGAAAAGAGGTATCAAATATTCAGGCTCCAAATAGCTTATTAAACTTTACTGGTGTAAAGTCTGGATTATACATTCTAAAAGCACGAATTAATAATATTGATTATGAAGCTCAGCTTGTAATTGATGAGTAGTTAATTAATCATCTTTTCCACAAAATCTTCATCATAGGTCATTTTATATCCCCAATATTTCATTTGCTGTTTGATCCAAGTTACCCTTCCCTGAACATACTTGCTAGGATTTGTTGCGGAGTACTTTCTCGGACTAGGTAAGACTGCTGCAAGTCGAGCTGCTTGTGTAGTTGATAGCTCTGCTGCAGACTTTTTAAAAAAAGTTTGAGAAGCTGCCTCTGCTCCAAATATCCCATTTCCAAACTCAGCAACATTCAGATAAACCTCCATTATCCGCTCCTTACTCCAAACCATTTCAATGAGTAATGCAAAGTAAAGCTCAGACGCCTTTCTAAGCCATGTTCGATCTGGCCAGAGAAATACATTTTTAGCTACTTGTTGTGTAATCGTACTTGCTCCGCGTACATTACCTCCCTTAGAATTTGCTTCTGAAGCCTTTTGGATAGATCGAAAGTCTAAGCCTTGATGAATCAAAAAATATTGATCCTCAGCACACATTACTGCAAGTTGAAGCTTACCAGAGATATCCTCTAAATTTTTCCACTCATATTTCACCTCTTTTGATCGGCTTTCAATCACCATCAGTTTAGTGATTGGTATCGGAATAAATGAATAGATAATCACCCATATCAAGGCTAGGATATTAAAAAGCAATACGAAACCAGCTATTGATTTGATAATATGGTTTATGACTTTTTTCAATCTACTTGAATTAATTTCGGGAACATGAGATACATCACTACCGCTGCACTCCTAATTCTAGTCTCATTCTCCTTTGCTCAACAAGGGGATTTTTTATTGACAGATCACTTCCCTCAACATTCTAATATAGATAATTCCAATTTTGAAATCATCAGCGACAGTAATGGTCGACTATGTATTGCAAATAGATCAGGGGTTCTAAAGTATGATGGAGAGGCATGGGATTTTTACAAAACACCTTCTGCGGCCTTATCCATCGCTGTTGATTCTAGTGATGTTGTATTCGTAGGTTGTATAGGCAGTATAGGACTGATAGACTTTCATGAAAGAAAAATTCAATTCAAATCGATTTTAGAAACCGATACACTTGATGATTTATTTCTAGAGACTCATTATTTGAGGGGTAAAGCATATTTTCTTGGGAGTAACAACTTGATAGTTTATGATATAAATAAGGACGAATACCAACACCATAAAGGAAGCTTTCTAAACATGTATGAACTGGACGATGAAATGATTATCAACAGTTCCGATGAAAAGACATTTGTTATAAATGACTCATTAACACTCATTAACCCTGCTAAAAAAGTAGCATACTCGAATAGAAGTAAAGGAAAACCAGATTTAGTAATCGGCTTTGATCAAAAGCTATACACTTATGAAAATTTTGAATTCAAGAAGTTACCTCAGAATAAGTTTCTAGAAGAAACGGGGTATGGTGTAAAAGAAATTCAATGGCTTAATGACTCGCTTTTCGCTTGTGCTACTTTTGAAAATGGACTGATTCTTTTCAATGAAAACGATGCTAAGTACGCTGAAGTAACCAATTATAGTTCAGGGCTACCAGACAATGAAGTTTATACCATACATGCCGATAATTCAAATAGCATCTGGGTTGCACACCAGTTTGGGATCACTCAGATTGCTCCTCTTTTTCCGGCATATAGCTACTCACAATTTCTCGGTTTAAATGGGAATCTAACAAGCGTTTCTAATTACAACAACGACTTATGGGTAACCACCAGCTTAGGTCTTTTCTACTTTGACAGAGATACCATTTTTGAAAATAAAGTCTATTATGAAGTTCAGCATAAAAAGAAAAAAAGTAACGCTAAAGTCTCAAGATCTACTTCAACCGAGGACCAAAAAAAGACAGGCCTAAAACGTCTTTTCGGTAAAAAGAAACGAGCTCAAAACTCAAGCACGACCAATAAAAAGGGATTGTTTAATGGCATTTCAAATTTGTTTGATAACGGCAATAATGTAGAAAATGTAAAAGGCAAGCTTGACAAAAATGTCAAGTACGTGCGGAAGGTCAAGAAGGTGCCAGTAGACATCAACTATACATTCAAACAGGTAAATGGAGCCAATGGAAAATTCCTATCCGTCATTCCTTACAAAAACAAAATATTAGGTATTAGTACAAAAGGAATTTACGAACTAACCAAAGATGGAGCAGAGATCATCATTCCTGAAAGTGTGAGATCGTTTATGGTTAATACCAATGATCAATTAATCATTAGTACCTCCGATCTTGATTTAAAAGTTTTTAGACTTGAGAATAATGTTTGGATAGAACAATCAAGTACAGCTATGAATGATATCATAGTTAATATTCAAGAAGATGAGAATGGAAGTATATGGATGGCAGGATCGGGATCTATTTACAAAACTTCTGCAAATGACACCACATTCAATATTGATCAAACCTTTGATTTGAACAATATATTCCTGGATAATGTAAGTATTCTAAACAGACAGGACACACTTTACTTCATCAACTCTCAGGGATTTTTCTATTATGATATTAACACTGATAAAGTGGTAGAAAATATTAGCTTGAAAAAAGAATTGGGTCAACCAACTCATCATTTGTATGATCCTGTAGAGCAAAGTGTATGGGTTTTTAATGGTAAAGTTTGGGCACATCTTAAAAAAGATGGCAGCCGCGAAAAGCTAGAATATCTAGGACTATTTCCAGATCTACGAGCCATATCCATTGATCAAAATTCAAATCAACTGTGGTTGATTACTCAGTCCAATGACATCCTTAAATATGATCCATCTAAAGCTGATGGAATGGCAAGTTTTAACTTTTTCCTAAGGCGTGTATCAAATGAAGGTGGTGAGTTAGACCATACGAAAAAATTTACACTCAACTACGATGAAAACTTCTTGAATATTGAACTCTCTAAGCCTGACTTTTTAGGATTGCTTAATCCAGAATTTCAGTATAAACTAGAGGGCCTTCCCAATGATTGGTCTGAGTGGGCAAAAAGTAAATCAATAGATTTCAGTTTCTTACCCGAGGGAAGCTATACACTAAAAGTAAGAGCCAGAGATGCCTTTGGAAGAATCGAGGAAGGTGAGGTAATGAAATTCACTGTGAAACCTCCCTATTGGCAGACACCATGGTTTTATGCAATACAAATAATTTTCTTCGGAGGCCTGGTTTATTACTCTACCAAACTCAATCAGGACAGTTCAAAAAACAGACTGCTCCGAGGTGGGCTAACACTACTAACTTTAGTCTTGATTATTGAATTCCTCCAAAGTGCTATTGGATCAATGTTTAGCTTCAAGAGCACACCTGTTGCCGACTTTTTGCTAGATGCAGTGATAGCATTTATGATCTTCCCACTAGAAAGATTGTTGAGAGAACTTATGACTCAAGGAAAAGTGAAGGTGAAAATTAATAAGGATAATATCCCGTTAGTCAGCAAGGACACCACGTCCAAATAACCAATTACCAGGCGCTTCAGGATCATCACTTCGAAAAAATTCCTTGACAGCACTAATAAGCTCGCCTCTACTAATTAGGTCATCGTGATTCCTATCAAGCTTTCTGAAGGATTTAGCAGCAAATCTTACCTCAATTCTATATCCAACCAACAAATCGATGTATTCATCAAGGTTTATATAGCCATCATTGTCAGTATCAAAATTGTCGAATATTTCACCTACAAATTCATCAACATAGCTGCCGAAAACACCTTCGTCACCATTGATTATCACTTGTTCAGCAAAATGTATCCAATGATCCCAATTGGCTTTGCCGTCATTATTGTTTACGAATAGGTTGAAATGATTCCATCCTTCCTCGAATCGAGATTTAATAAGATCGTACTTCTCCTCCCCTTCTCTAATTCTCCAAAGTATGCAGAGGTTTTCGGCAATACCTATAAAATCCTCTTTTTCAATAATTCCATTCCTATCATAATCCAGGACGTAAAAAAAACGCTCTAGTTTATCGATTTGCAGATCCGTCAACATAGTAGATGATTTTATGCGAAATTAAATAATCCTTTAGATATGAAGTTTTCGGACGACATTGGCGGCGAATTAACATTCTACTTCGGTATGTAAAAGCTATTTTTGCCGCTTTAAAATCAACACAAAATTTCATCATTATCATATGCCTGCTACAGCAATAATAATATCCATTGGAGATGAAATTCTTTACGGACAAACACTTGATACCAATTCACATTGGATCAGTGGTGAGCTAGATAATTTGGGTATCAGAGTTATCCAAAAAATTACGATAGGTGATGTAAAAGAAGAGATTCTCAACAATCTGGCATATGCCGAAAATAGAGCAGATATCATTTTGATAACTGGTGGGTTAGGACCAACTAATGATGACCTTACGAAACCATGCTTGGTTGAATATTTCGATACGCATCTAATCAGACATGATGATATATTAGACAATATCACAAATCTATTTGCCAAGGCTGGCAGAGAAATGTCAGTTTTAAATGAACAGCAAGCTGATTTACCTGCCAATTGCACACCTATTCAAAACCCAATTGGCACAGCTCCGGCAATGTGGTTTGAAAGAAATGATAAAGTAATCATATCCATGCCTGGAGTTCCGTTTGAGATGAAAAGAATGATGTCAGATACAATCCTCTCTAAACTCTCCAATAAATACAATAAGGATGGGATTTACCATAGAATGGTAAGAACAATTGGCATTCCTGAGTCAATGCTTGCAGAAAAAATCAAAGAGTGGGAAGACAGCCTTCCAACGCATCTCAAACTTGCATATTTACCAACAATGGGTAATGTGAAATTGAGGCTAACAACTTCCGCTGCGGATAACAACAGAAAGGAAGAAGTGCAAGGACAAATTGACAACCTCTTGCCTCTTATTGACAAGTATGTGTATGGCTTTGACAATGAAGAGATTGAAGAGGCTATTGGTAGAATGCTCAAAGATCGTGATTACACATTAGCGGTTGCAGAAAGCTGTACCGGAGGATTCTTATCGCATAAAATCACATCTGTTCCTGGTAGCTCACAGTGGTACAAAGGTGGATTTGTGCCTTACTCTAACCAACTAAAAAACGAACAATTAAAAGTTGACGCAAAAATCCTCGAACAAGATGGGGCAGTCAGTGAGTCTGTTGTTTTAGCTTTGGCTAAAAATGTACGCGAAGAATTTAGATGTGATGTTGGAGTTTCAATAAGTGGTATTGCTGGGCCTGGTGGTGGAACTAAAGAAAAACCAGTTGGTACAGTTTGGATTGGATACTCTGATAAAAAAAGAACTGTTGCTAAGAAATTACAGTTAACAAAAGATAGAAAGATCAATATCCAATACAGTGCAATTGCAGCACTAAACATGATTAGAATAAACTTAGATAAGGATTAACAAAATTATTATCTTTGAGAACGAAATAAACAACCTAAAACAGAATATAATATGGCGACTGTAGAAATGGTAATGCCTAAGATGGGCGAAAGTGTGATGGAAGGAACCGTGCTTGCATGGTTAAAAAATGTAGGAGAAACGATTGAAGAAGATGAATCGATTCTTGAGGTAGCTACGGACAAGGTAGATACTGAAATTCCTGCCACACATGCCGGAGTGCTTAAAGAAGTTCTAGCCCAAGAAGGCGACGTAATTGAAGTTGGTAAACCAATTGCCATAATTGAAACTGATGGTGAAGCAGGCGAGTCTACCCCAGCTCCTACTTCTTCACCAAAAGAAGAAAGTCCTGTAGAAAGAGCAGAAGAAATTTTAGAGACTGCTATAAATACTGCATCTGCTAGTAATGGATCATCGCTACCAAGAACTTCAGATTCTGGTAAATTCTTTTCGCCTTTGGTTAGAAGTATAGCTAAGGAGGAAGGTGTTTCAGTAGCTGAGTTAGAAGCTATAGCGGGTTCAGGTAAAGAAGGAAGAGTGACAAAGAATGACATTCTAGGTTATGTTAAAACCAGAAAACCAGGAGCTACACCGGCTCCGGCTTCGGCTCCGGCTCCAACCATGCAATCTGCATCTCATCAACCGATGCCAGTGGCTGTGGATGGAGGAGATGAGATCATCGAGATGGACAGAATGCGCAAGATGATTGCAGAACGAATGGTGGCTTCTAAGCACATTTCTCCTCACGTTACATCATTTGTGGAAGCCGATGTGACAAAAGTCGTTGCTTGGAGAAATAAAGTGAAAAACGAGTTTTTGAATAGAGAAGGTGAAAAATTAACATTCACTCCTATCCTCATTGAAGCAATCGTTCGTGCAATCAAAGATTTCCCAATGATCAACGTGCAAGTTGATGGAAACAATATTGTAAAGAAAAGAGCAATTAACATTGGAATGGCGACCGCACTTCCAACTGGTAATTTGATCGTTCCTGTTATTCATAATGCGGATCAACTAAGCTTGGTAGGCATTACTAAGAAAGTAAATGATCTGGCCAAAAGAGCTAGAGAAAACAAACTAAAGCCTGATGAATTACAAGGTGGAACGTATACAGTTTCAAATGTTGGATCATTCGGAAACGTGATGGGGACACCAATCATTATGCAACCTCAAGTAGCAATAATGGCTTTGGGTGCGATACAGAAAAAGCCTTCAGTAATCGAGACACCAGAAGGTGACATGATTGGAATCAGAAGTAAAATGTTCCTTTCCCATAGCTACGATCACCGTGTGGTCGATGGAGCATTAGGTGGAATGTTTGTTAGAAAAGTTGCTGATTACCTGGAAGAGTACGATTTAAACAGAGGAATTTAATTCTGTTTGAATAAAAGCTTAATATGAATATTGATCAGAAGGCAACCAAAAGGTTGCCTTCTTTTTTTAAACGTATTTTAAGATATCAACCACACGACTATTGAGCTTGAAACTATTAATGAAATCTCTGATCCTTACTAATTTCGCCACAATGAGATGCTATTGTGCGATACTTCTATGTCTTACTTTTGAGATTGCCTTTGGTCAGAATAAAATTCTAACCAGAGAATTGCAAGTAGAAAATGACAATGATGCATATACTTTAAATCTATCCAGGGACCAATATTATAGTAATGGTGTCGCTATACGATACAGAAGACTGCTAGATTCAACACGCAACAAACAAGGAGTAGCTAAGGTTATTCGATCTTATGATATTAACCATAGAATTTACAGTCCCAAGCACCTCTTTTGGGAAAATGTGGAAGATATGGATAGGCCATATGCCGGGCAAATTACATTATCAGCATCAAATCAATACTATTTAGAAAAAGAAGCATTCATCAAAGCGAAACTAGAAATCGGATGGATGGGTCCTTCGCTCAGAACAGGAGACCTTCAATACCAGTGGCATAAGACTTTTGGAATGCAACTACCATTGGGATGGGATTATGAAATCAATGATGCTCCAATTTTAAATACATATTGGACATACGCTCAAAAAATCGCGAATAGTGAGACACTTGATCTAATTACAGAATCAAATATTGCTCTAGGGACATCTTTCACGCATGCCCGACAAGAATTAATGATTCGTTTTGGGACATTTAAACCACTTCAGCATTCAACTCAATATAATGGTGTACTTGGAATAGAAAATAAAGGACCCGGCAACCATGAATTCTATTTCTTCTTAAGCCCAGGCTTTGAATACGTAGTATACAATGCAACAATAGAGGGTAACCTAGTAGGCAAAGAATCTATTTATACTGAAACTCAGGAACCTTGGATTTTCCAAATGAGAGCGGGAGTTATGGCTAGCTGGACCAAGTTTGATTTTGCCTTACTCTATTATCGGAGAACTAAAGAAACTACAGAAGCTACCTTTCATAAGTTTGTAGGTATCCGTATGAATCAACGTTTCTAATAAACGTTCGCCTACCTTTGCATAATGCAAAACATTGACAACATTGAGCTTACCTATCTAAGCCTTAATGACTATAAAGCGCTAAAAAAAGCGATGATAGAATCGTACGAAAAGGTAGAAGATAACTACTGGGAAAAACATGAAATTGAAAAGCTCATCAGTTTATTTCCAGAGGGACAAGTTGTTATAAAAGTAAATGGCAAATTGGCAGGTTGCGCCCTTTCTTTGATCGTAAAAAGCCAACAAGCTCATAAAAGACACACATACAAACAGATCACCGGTGACTATACATTTAATACCCATGATAAAGATGGTGATTTATTGTACGGTGTAGACCTCTTCATAAAACCCGAATTCAGAGGCCTTAGACTAGGAAGAAGGCTGTATGATTATCGTAAAGAACTCTGTGAAAGAATAAATCTAAGAGGTATAGCTTTTGGAGGCAGGATTCCGAATTACCATAATCATGCGGAGGACCTAACACCACGGCAATACATCGACAAGGTCAGAAAGAAAGAAATCGATGATCCCGTTTTAAACTTTCAAATCAACAATGATTTTCATGTATCAAAAATATTGAAAGGATACCTTGAAGGTGATGAAGAGTCGAAGGAATATGCAGTACTACTTGAGTGGGACAACATATACTTTGAAGAAGAAACAGATCAAGCGAGTACAATTAAACGTATCGTACGCCTTGGCCTCATCCAATGGCAAATGAGACCATATAAGGGCTTGGATGACTTAATGCAACAAGCAGAGTACTTTGTAGATGCAGTCTCTGATTATCGGTCAGATTTCGCACTTTTTCCAGAGTTTTTCAATGCCCCATTAATGGCAGAAAACAATCACATGTCGGAATCCGATGCTATCCGGCAACTCGCTGGTCATACAGACGAAATAGTAAATAGATTCTCACAACTGGCTGTTTCGTATAATATCAACATCATCACTGGAAGCATGCCTGAAATAGTAAATGAAAGACTTTATAACGTAGGTTACCTGTGCAGACGTGATGGATCGGTCGAACGATATGAAAAATTGCATGTTACTCCTGATGAATCAAAAATCTGGGGAATGGAAGGAGGCAAAAAGCTCCAAACCTTCGAAACTGATTGTGGCAAAGTAGGTGTGCTTATTTGCTATGATGTTGAATTTCCAGAATTGAGTAGGCTTCTTGCTGATGAAAACATGGACATCCTTTTTGTTCCATTCTTGACAGACACTCAAAACGGGTATTCAAGGGTACGTAACTGTGCGCAAGCTCGAGCAATTGAAAATGAATGCTATGTAGCCATCGCAGGAAGTGTTGGAAATCTTCCTAACGTGCACAATATGGATATTCAATTTGCCCAATCTATGGTCTTCACACCTTGTGACTTTGCGTTTCCCACAAATGGTATCAAAGCAGAGGCAACACCAAATACTGAGATGATTCTCATTGCTGATGTAAATGTAGATGACCTACGAGAGCTACACGAATTTGGAAGTGTGAATAACCTTAAGGACCGCAGAAAGGACATTTACGAACTAAGAAAACGATGACTTATATTTCTAAATCCCAGTTATCGTTGACTTGGTTAATGGCACTATAGCCGGTCATATCAAATTGACATGGAACAATGGAAACATAATTGTTAGCAAGTGCCCATTCATCGTTATCCTCACCCTTGTCGTGGTTTACAAAATTTCCTACCATCCAGAAATAAGTACGCCCATAAGGGTCTTTTCTTTCATCAAAATCCTCTTCCCAATTGGCATTTGCTTGCCTGCACACTTTAATTCCTTTTATTTTCTCGTTTTGATGCACAGGAAAATTTACATTTAATGCTATCCCTTTTGGGATTCCATTTTTGAGTGCCTCTTCGGTAACTTTCTTAATGTAAACATCAATATGGTCCATATAAGCAGTCGGATCATAATCACACAATGAAAAACCAATTGAAGGTACTCCTTCTATTGCCCCCTCGATTGCGGCACTCATTGTCCCTGAATACAATACGCTTATTGAACTATTACTACCATGATTTACTCCGGAAACGACTAGATCTATCTTCCTACCTTTCAACACATAGTGCTTTGCCAACTTGATACAATCTGCGGGAGTACCACTACACTCGTATGCTTCAATATCACCAAAGATGTCATTTTTGGTAATACGTAGTGTATCTCCTACTGTAATTGCATGCCCCATTCCTGATTGTGGACTATCAGGGGCCACAACAATGACTTCTCCCAATTCTTTTACTACATCTACTAGCTTTCGAATACCTCTGGAAGTAATACCATCATCATTACTTACCAGAATCAAGGGTTTTGCCATAATTTAAATTGAATTATAAAATGCGGTGATACGTACAAGATCTGCTAGCTCATCGGTATCTAGCTTATTGTCTTTTATGAATTTCTTTATGTCAACTTGCTTCTTATTCATGAAATTTAGAAGCTCTTTCTTTTTGCCTCCAAAATAGGTTATCACTCCTTCACTATCCATGAAATAAAAAGAATATTCAATAACAAGCTGAGTACTATTCCCTCCTCCCCAGTAGGCGGAGGAATTATTAATGGTCTGCGCTACAATTCGTTCGCGCGTCAATAACGAGAGTTTACCTTCATAGACAAGCTCGAAAAACACAGGGATTTTATACCCGATATTGACTGTGTATGGGACACTATAGAATTGGCGATAATTATTTAGGATATTATCAAAGATTTCGAAATAGAATACTTTATGACTAGAAAAAGATTTAGTTCTCCCATTATGAATTACAGTAAGGAGGTTGGCTTCCAAATCATATTTTAAATCTCCTTTTATTGTATCTTTCTCAGTGGTAACCATGAAACCATCGTGAAACAGCTCATATGAGAATGTTTGAGCTGTAATTCCAAGTGATAGGAAGATTAAAACAAAAGTGAATAAATTTCTCATTTTAAGATCTCGTGTCCTAGCTTATCTCTTTTTGTTTCAAGATACTTTTGATTATGCTGATTGGGTGCAATCTCAATGCCAATGTTTTCGACAATTTCTAATCCATATCCCATTAAACCTACCCTTTTTTTAGGGTTATTGGTGATCAATCTCAGTTTTGTGATACCCAATTTTCTTAAAATTTGTGCTCCAACACCGTAGTCTCTCTGATCAGATTTAAAGCCTAGTTCAAGGTTCGCCTCTACAGTATCTTTGCCCTCTTCCTGCAGCTTATAAGCTTTAAGTTTGTTCATCAGTCCTATTCCTCTCCCTTCTTGGTTCATATAAAGAACTACACCTTTACCTTCTTCCTCAACCATTTTCATTGCTCCATGAAGTTGCCCTCCACAATCACATCGGCAAGATCCAAATATATCACCTGTCACGCACGAGCTGTGAACACGGACCATTACAGGCTCATTCTTTTCCCATGTGCCTTTTACCAATGCAAGATGCTCTTCACCGGTATTTAATTGTTTAAACGCCTTTAATTGAAAATCCCCCCAGTTAGTCGGCATTTTAACCTCAATTTCTTCTGCAACCATAGACTCCTGCTCCATTCGATATTCAATCAAATCAGCAATAGAAACCAACTTCAATCCAAACTTATCGGCAATCTCTCTACAGTCTGGAAGTCTCGCCATAGTTCCGTCATCCTTCAATATCTCCACCAAAACCCCACCTGGAGTAAGGCCGGCCAGTCTTGAAAAATCAACTGCTGCTTCTGTATGTCCCGCTCTTCGCAAAACACCGCCTTGTTTAGCCTTTAATGGAAAAATGTGACCCGGCCTACCTAAATCTTCAGGCGTAGTTTCTGGATCAACTAACGCTTGGATTGTTTTAGCTCGATCAGAAGTAGATATCCCTGTAGTCGTTCCATGACCAATTAAATCTACGGAAACCGTAAAAGGAGTCTCGTACGTTGCGGTATTCTTACCTACCATGAGGTCAAGATCCAATTCCTGGCACCTATCTTCCAAAATTGATGCACAAATAAGGCCCCTGCCCTCTTTGGACATGAAATTGATAATATCCGGAGTCACCTTTTCTGCAGCACAGATGAAATCCCCTTCGTTCTCTCTATCTTCATCATCTACCACAATGATTACTTCTCCGTTTTTTATCGCCTCGATGGCATCTTCTATTTTATCTAGCATCTTATCCT
>CAZWLS010000012.1:0-28295 GCA_964634415.1 uncultured Roseivirgaceae bacterium
GACAGACATGTCTCCAGAAACTTGACAGTGCTGAACACTTTAAATACTCGTACCCGCTAAAATCCAAGTTTTATGCTAACTCACTCCTTACAGATCTAGACTCAGGAAAGTGCGTGACCGAGATAGGTATTGCAGGGCTTTACAATAATGTAGGATTGATACTATGGGAAGTCAATGACAAGCAGAGAAGCTTGAATGCATTACACAATGGACTTACATACGAAGTAGAGACTAAAGATTCTTTGAATCAAGATTTACTTGGCATCTACTACAACTTGTCGGCGCTGTATCAAGAACTTGGAGAATTTGATCAATCAGGTAAATTCTTAGAACTCGCAGGTCAGGTAACTACTGCTAAACTAGCTGATGATACCAAAGCTCAAATTCGCTATTTATTTAGAAAAGGTGTTTATCACCGGGAAGTAGGAAATTTTCAAGAAAGTCTCGATGCACTAAACGAAGCATTAAACTCTGGTAGAACTTTTAGCGATTCAATCAGCATAGCCTTGCAAGTAGAACTCGGCACAACATACCGGCACTTCGGAGACTTGAATAAGAGTGAAACTGAATTACTAAAAGCCATAGAGATGGCTAAAGGAAAAGATGAAATTCAATATTTCCGGGCCATTGACAGGCTATCAGCGTTGAAAATTGAGCAAGGAGAATACTCAGATTCTGAAAACTATTTACTCCATAATCTGGAAAAGAAAAATGCGAACTACAAAGACGATAAAGTCATGCTTCTGGAAACGCTCAATGGTTTGAGCATTCTTTATTACAGGCTCAATGATTTGAAGACAGCAAATAATTACATGGAGCAAGCATTAGAAGTGGCTGGAGATATTAGAACTATTCGTCCTTACATGATTAATAATCTTGGAACCATTTATAAAAGACAAGGTGATATTGAAAAAGCTGAAGAATGTTTTAAAGAGAGCTCACAGGGATTTCTGGATTTATTTGGTTCGATGAATCCAGACTATGCAAGCAGTTTGAGCAATCTTGCAAGCATATATAAAGATAAAGGAGATCTTCCCAACGCACTTGACCTATACATGAAGGTGCTTGATATGGATAAAATCATCTATGGGACTGATCATGCAAACTATGCCACTTCGCTTAACAATGTGGCCCTTTTGTACCTACAGTTTGGGAATTATTCACTGGCAGGCAAGCTTTTAACAGAGGCTAAAAAAATACGTGCGAACACACTAGGTAATTACCATCCGCTCTATATCAAAACGGTCAATGACCTTGGTTTATACTACATGATCGTCAAAGACTATCAGTCAGCTATGGAGTCTTTTGACCATGCATTGGATGCGGAGATCAAACATATGCAAGATATTTTTCCAGTTCTTACCGACAACCAACGAAAGTTATATTTTGATGAGACTCGATACAACATTGGCCGTTTTTGTGCGCTCGCATTCGCTGATGAAAACATCGATTCCAAGTATGCACAAAATGCGCTAAACCATTTTCTGAACACGCGAGGGATACTTTTCTACGCTTCAGAGAAAATGCGAAAACTGATTCAAAATAGTGACGATAATAAAATTAAGAAAGACTATAACACCTGGCGAGAGAAAAAGTACAGCCTTGCTCAGGCATATCTACTCACTGAAGAAGATAGAATTAAGCAAGGAATTTCTATATCAACACTCGAAAAGGAATGCGCGGATCTAGAAAAAGATCTCTCCAGAAAATTCAAAGTTTTTGCTGACCAAGAAAAATCCACTTACCATCATTGGGGAGAAATAAGCCTTGCTCTTGAGGATAGCACGGCCATGGTAGATATTATCCAATTCCGAAATTATTCTGTAGATGTTGTTGATGAAAAAATCGAACAAGGATTTGAAGATGAATCTCACTATATGGCTTTCATCATCAAAAAAGACAGTGTGATTAAGACAGTAAAACTGCCCGCAATAGACTTTACTAAAGGCTTTGCTACTTACAGAAACTCATTACAATACGGTGTAAAAGACAAATACAGCTATGATATATTCTGGAGAGCTGTTGATGAACATTTGGATGATGTGAACAAACTATATCTGTCGCCAGATGGAATATATCACAAGTTGAATCCGGTGGTATTTTATGATTATCAGTCTGGGGAATTCATGTCTGACAAATATGATGTCATAAACATCACTAGCGGTAAAGATCTACTTTACAGAGAAACTCCTGAATTCATAAGAGACGCCAAAATATTTGGTAATCCAGATTTCTCAAAAATTGAAGGATACACGCTCAACCAACTACCTGGTGCTGAGCGAGAAGCCAATGATATCAGTCAAATACTGGACGTAAGGCGATGGGATACTGAAACTTTCTACTACTCCGAAGCCACGGAGGATAGAATTAAAAATTTCACAAATCCAGGCATTATTCATATTGCTACGCATGGGTATTTCATAGATGATCCGAACTACACAGATCCATTGCATAGCTCAGGGCTATTCCTCAGCAAAACTGAATCCAGTGCTAATGATGGCCTTCTATCAGCATATGAAGCTATGAATCTAGTACTTGATCAAACAAACTTGGTTGTGCTTGCTGCATGTGAGACAGGACTTGGTCAAATTCAAAATGGGGAGGGCGTATTTGGACTTCAGCGAGCATTTCTTGTAGCCGGCGCTCAAAACGTTCTGTTATCTCTAGTAAAGATTGATGATCAGGCTGCTCGAAACTTTATGAATTTGTTTTATAAGCAATTGCTTGTGGTGAAAGACCCTCAAAGAGCATTTTTCAATGCGAGAAAAGAATTTAGAAAAGTAGATACAAACCCATACAATTGGGGTGCATACATATTAGTATCTAAAGGTTAATTCTTAGCCGAAAAGAACTTCAGGCTTTCTTCATCTACAAATAGGTGGATGGGACGCTCTACGTCTCCATTCTCATAAACTCGAATGGTACTACCTGCTTTTATATTGCCTTTCATACCACCATTCCAATCTCTGAGATCATCATAATCTACACCTAAAGTTTCAGCGATCTTATCTAAGGAAGTAGCTCTTCGGACAATGTATGTTTTCGCTTGATTCAATTGTAAACCACCTGCAGCTTTTACTATGACTTCAATTCTTCTTCTAAATATCCTCCTAAACCAATGATCCTTACCTGAAGAAGGAATCTCTCCTCGTGCAAACACATTGATCTGTGCTGAATCAATGCCTAAAGAAACTAGATACTCCTTAGCAGATTCTCCTCTCCTTTTACTAAGAACCTGATTCGCCGCATTCGGGCCGATGCTATCTGTGAAGGCCAAAATATCAATAGATTGGAATGTGATGTCTTTTAATTGTTCAGCCAAACTTTTCAATCCTGATTTAGCCTCCGCCCGCAACGTATACGTTCCATAATCATAATAGAGTTTTTCAAATCTTAACTCAGCTACTTCACCTTCTACTACTTCAACTGTATTATCCTCTAGTATTTTTGGTTTTGGCTTAGAGGGTCTTACGGGCTCAAATAAATCATAACCTGCATAATCTTCCACTCGGAATGTCACCAAATCAAGCGACTCAATATCTCGAAACTTGGAGGCTAAGCGTGCATCAATTAAGGACTCTCCAGAAATCAATAGTGATAGAAAAAGCCGTTCGTTATTAACGTTAAAACTGAAAACATTTAGGATTTCGTGATCTTCTCTATTTGAAGATAAAAATCCAACTGTATCAGATATGGCAAAATAAGTGTCATCCCAGGTCGAATTAAATGGATCGCCTAAGTTGTAAATCTGAGGTTCAAAAAAAGACTCGCCCTTTGCGGCATACAAATCGTATCCACCATAACCAACGTGTCCATCACTAGCAAACAGCAAACATTGAAATGCTGAGGAAAAGTAAGGCGTTATCTCGTTCTCAGGGGAATTAATTACGGATCCCATATTGATAGCAGGAGTCCAAGATTCCTTTTCTAGCCCCTTCAAGCTCATCCAGATATCACTACCTCCATTTCCACCGGATCTATTTGAACTAAAAAATAGCGTATCGCCAGTGACTGATATTGCAGGCTGCTTATTTTCAGATCCAGGTTCATTTATGTACGAATTTAAAGCTACAGGTTCTGTCCAACTACCATCTTCCAGGTAACTTACCATAATACTACACGCAGCTCCTTCTTCATCCTGGCAGGAAGAAAAATAGAATGTACTCCCATCCTTTGTGAAAGAGCCTGAACCCTCTGGCCACTTGGTGTTGAGATTGGAAAATTCTTGATTAGATGATGACATTCTAAAACGTCCATTATTTCTACTTTCAAATGAAACCAGATCAGGTAGGAGCCCTTCATATTGCAACTCTTCATATTGGGTTCCTGGAAGATTTCGAGTGGTAGCCAGGACTACATGTTTATTTGAAGGATTAATCACAGCCCCAAAATCATGAAACTTACTATTGATTTCTTCCATTACCGTAATTGTGAATCCTTTGTTAGCTTTTTCTTGCCTCAGCGCAAGCTGACACCCCTCGCTTTGTTTACGCGATAGTTCTACCAGATACGGTTCCGCATCTGGTACTGATATCAAAAAAGAATAAATAGAGTCGGCCTCATCAAATCTAGTTTCCTGCTTTAAAAGCCCTGCATAGCTATACATCGAGCGCGCTCTATATTCATGATTTGGGATGTTACATAATGCCAAAAAGACTGTTTTAGCCTCTTCATATTGCAAAGTTTTATTGTAACAATCAGCCAACCGAAACCTGGCAAAAAAATTACTTGTGTCAATTCCTGCTATTTTATCATAAAATTCAATAGCATCATTATAGACACCATTTTCATAATGCTCATCGGCCAACCTTAGCAATTTCGGAACAGATTGACAAAATGCTGTCACACTTATAAATAAGCATACAAAAACGGTGAGTGTTCTTCTCATGTAATCGTTAGAATATCGGACTCGAAATATTTCTCAATGGTGTTGAGAGATCAAGGTTGTAAGTTAATGAAACCTCATAAGTTGGAAGGTCTGCACCTAGTTGCTCGCTAATGTCGAACGATTGTGTATTTAGATCAAAGCTAAATCCCAACTTCAAATTGTCTATTTCAAAACCTGCTAAGGCAATGATGGAGTCCTGCAATCGATACCAGGATCCAAATTGTAGATTTACAGCAGTTTTAGATCTTGGAGAACTAATGAGAGTTGAAAAATAGACTCCCGTATTTACCTGATAGCTACCTTGAGAATAAAGAACATAGGTTGACGGATGAACATACCATCTTGGAGCCATATTTATTTTGGCTGAAGCAAATGTTTTAAACAGGAGACTCTTCCGCGCGCCTTCAAGTCCATCAATTGAGACATTAGCTCTATTCAGATTATCAACGCTTAATCCCACAAGGAAGGCTTTATCTCTGATGTATCGATTTTCATTGTCAAAAGCAGAATAAATCACACCAAAATTGAATGTCGGATACAACACCGGATTTGCACCGAGCTCCTCTCCTACCTGAGTATTATCAAAACCGATATATCTATTGAATTGAGACCCCCATGTAAGGCTTGTACCATCTATGGTATGTTGTACTAAACCTCCCTGTAAACCAAATACTATCGTTCTATTTGATAGTCGGCTAAGTCTTATTGCATAAGCTCCGGTTAATAATATCTTTTTAGAGTTGTAGATACCTTGGAACCCCCTTTTCTCCTGAAAGAAAGTAACTCCAGCCCCTCCTATTTGATGATCCTTACTGGTTGTCCTTTTAAATGGATAAGTGAATGTTACCTGCATCAATTCAAAAAAAGAATCGGCGCTTGGGGATCCTCCTCTTTTATAATTGCTGTTAAATGAAAGGTTGGGTATTGTTCCTGTAAAGGCAGGATTTAATACGCTAGAGCTTGCAAAATATTGAGAAAACTGACCTTCCTGGCCAAGAGCCTGTAAGGAAAGAGCGATCCATGCTATGTAGATGAATTTTCTCATTATTTTGCTAAAAGTACTGTTCCCACCTGACTATACTCCTCTGAATCTGCGACTATTCGTATGTTGTAATAATAGACTCCCTCAGGCGCATCAAGGCCTGAATTTAATGTGCCATCCCAGCTATAAAGTGAAAGATCTAAATCAGTTCCATTTTCACCTACAGTGAATATCTGCTTATTGAAAGAATCATAGATAGCAATTGATACGGAGGTAATGGCTGAACCTGTAAAATATGGTCTGAATATTCTATTTTCTTCAAGCATTGCATTCGGGGCAAACGCTTTTGGAATATAAAGTCTCGGCACATCAACTAATGGAATTAAAGCAACAGCTAGCCTTCTACCCTCACTAGTAATAAGTATTGACTCGTCTGAAGTGATTATACCGGTAGAACTAAAAGGATCTACTGTATTTTGAGTTCCGCTCAATGCATGATACAATGTATCCTCCTCTGAGTAAACAGCTATTGCCGGCGAGTATAAATTAGCCCTGATAGATTCTCCATTTGAGAAGTTATTCAAATCAACTCCTGAAAAATTAACAGAAACTTGCGCGGTTGTCGCCTCACCATTGACCTTTAGTATCCATTCCACCTCATCACTGATACCGACCATTTCATCGTCCGGTAACAGTTGAGTTTGATCTGGTATTCTGCATTCCATACTTACTAAAGTGCCCTCTGGTAAATTAGAGATGGTAACATAATTTGGTGATCCATTAACTCCCATTGGAAAAGTTACCGGCTCTCCTTTTGAAATACCTAAAACAGTGCCCTCTACATAACCTGTGCCTGTACCAGGAAATGATCCACTTACTAATAAGTCTTCCTCTTCTTCCGCATCTACAACACCATTTATTGTCTCTAATGCTCCAGAAACGATAACTTGCTCTGTTAACAAAGTCAGTGTACCCTGCTTATCAACAATAAAATCTCCAACATCTAGAGTTGTTCCTCTTAGTTCCTGATCGTCAAGTCCATTGAACTTAATATTTCCAACATCCTGATTGAGTACAAAATCCAAGTTCCCATAACTTACTATTGTCCCTGTGTTATTCACGGTTCCATTCAACGTTGTATTGCCGCCAAAGAAAAATTTGGCGCCGTCTCCAAGATATAGGGTCGTTTGATTACCGAAAGTAATATTCTGAGCAACAAGTGCTCCAGGTAAAAGCAATATGAAATAAAGTAGTCGTTTCATTGCTCCTATTATTTCAATGTTCTGGATATTTCAACCCATGAAGATCCGATATATACTAGATGCAGCGTGCTGTTAGCAACACCAGGATTAAAAGAAGGAGTTTCAAGGTCAATATTACCTCCTTCACTAACTACTGCATCTCCCAAGGTGACCAAAATAATTTCCTGTCCTTGGCTGCCAGCTGTGATATTGCTAATGTTTACACTAGCATCAAGTGTAATAATTCTTGAAGCAGGTGTAAATCCGTCTCCTGGTGCAGTAACATTTGAAACTGAACTTACAAGATTACCTGTCACTTCTAAATTGTATCTGGTACCGGCAGCTTCTCCCAGTGTCACAGTATTTAAGGCAGTTGCACGAGCTCCCGTACCTATAGCTACAGAACCAGGAGCTGTTGCACGAGCATCGGCACCAATAGCTGTAGCACTTAGCGTTGCTTGTGCATCTCTACCAATGGCGATATTGTCTGTTGAATTAGTTGGTCCACCTGCTAATGAAGCTCTAGTTCCAATAGTAATGTTATCACCTCCTGTAGCCATGTTGGCACCACCTGATTGGAATCCTATTGAAATATTGCCTCCTGCTGTTGTTAGCGCTGTAGCCACTTCACTTCCTATTAGTACATTCCCACTTCCTGTTGTTACCGAATTACCGACTGTCCTACCAATGAAAGTGTTATCTGCTCCAGATGAAAGCATGCCTCCGGTCCCAGCCATCTCTGTAATTAGGTTGAAAGAACCTTGAACACGGCCAAAATTCTGCGCCCATCTTCCAACACCGCTCGCATCTGAGGTCAAAACGTAGCCCAAAGCAGCTCCGTCAAAAATCTGTATTGGAGCAGTGGTATTGTCAATCAAAATAGCTGGATTATTAACCCCGTTCATATCGAAAAATACTCCACTACCCGTAGAACCCGAGGTACGATCAAATCTTGCAAGATATGAAGTAGCACCGTCCCCATTTGATCTTACTTCTAATACTGGATTATTGTGCGAATTATTGGTGACAGCAAATGTGGCAGCTCTTCCAGCCCCAGTCTGTTCAATATTAAATAAATCAAGACCATCACCTACTGTTTGTGAAAATGGCAAAGCAAGTGACTGATCGAGTGGAATCCATCCAGCTCCAGTTCCATCAATATTGCCCTCAAAATTCGCCCCTGTCCATCTTAGCATTCCTTCTTTTTCCTCTCCAGGATCTGGAATACCCAATTCCAAACCTCCCTCGACCTTTATATTCCCATCATTCAGCATTTCCATCCAAGTTCTAACATCTCCTGCCATTGAAATATCTACGATCGAATTAGCTGCACCATTTGGAGCATTCAAGAATGAGATTTTTCCATCATCAAAGAATATGAATGAAACCGAATCTGTATTTGTTCTTCTAAGTTGATTGTCCGTCGCATTACTATAATCTGGATACGCATTGGAGAGAATTGCATCACCATTGATCATTTCAGTAGCATTTTCGAAATGACCAAATCCTAGCTCATCTCCAATTTGAAGTGGAGACAGTGGATTTGCAACGCCAATACCAATCGGTGCATCGGTAGTAATTCCTGCACCTGATCCAGCATGTGTTATGTTAATTACTGAGGTATTATTCGAAGCATTATTTATCCCAAATGTAGCCCCATGACCTAGTCCTGTAGTAAATAAGTTTAATGCCTGAGCTGTTCCTGCAGCGTTATCATATGATATACGAACAGCATCACCCGCACCAGTACTTTGTGCTTGTAATGCATATGAATTAAATGCACCATTGGAAGTGGCTTCTAAGGCAGGTACTGTATTACTTGCATTAGCTACTTCAAAGAATCCTGCCCTGAAGGTGCCTGATTGAGTAATGGAAAAAGCATCAGATGTATTATCAAATCCTGAATATGGAAGAATAAGGCCAACATCAACGGCTGCGTCTAATTCTTTAATCGCTGCCTCTACATCTGTTGAAGTTACTGAAATCACCAAATCACCTGTTGGGTCATAAGCTACCGCAGGTGCATCTTGTATTTCATTCGTAATACTATTGTCTGCATCATCTACGTTCAAGCTTAATGTTGATCCACTACTTAAGGTGATATTTCCAGGCGTTGCGTCTGTGCTGATATCTTGAATCTCATTAGTGATGCTATTATCCGCATCATCTACGTTCAAGCTCAATGTTGATCCACTACTTAGCGTAATGTTTCCAGGCGTTGCGTCTGTGCTGATATCTTGAATCTCATTAGTGATGCTATTATCCGCATCATCTACGTTCAAGCTCAATGTTGATCCACTACTAAGCGTAATGTTTCCAGGAGTGGCATCCGTACTAATGTCCTGTAGCTCGTTGGTAATGCTATTGTCAGCATCATCTACATTGAGAGATAATGTAGAGCCACTACTTAAGGTGATATTTCCCGGCGTTGCGTCTGTACTGATATCTTGAATCTCATTCGTGATGCTATTATCCGCATCATCTACATTTAGTGACAATGTTGATCCACTACTTAAGGTGATGTTTCCTGGTGTTGCATCAGTGCTAATGTCTTGTAGCTCATTGGACGAATCGCCATCTCCGTCACCGGCATTTATTAAAACATCTAATTCTTTAATTGCTGCTTCAACATCTGTTGCCGATACTGAAATCACCAAATCTCCTGTCGGATCGTAGGCTACAGCTGGTGCATCCTGAATCTCATTTGTAATGCTATTGTCTGCATCGTCTACATTCAAGCTCAATGTTGATCCACTGCTTAGGGTGATGTTTCCTGGCGTTGCATCTGTACTGATATCTTGAATCTCATTAGTGATGCTATTATCCGCATCATCTACATTCAAACTCAATGTTGAACCACTGCTTAAGGTAATGTTTCCAGGAGTTGCATCTGTACTTATATCTTGAAGTTCGTTGGACGAATCTCCATCTCCGTCACCAGCGTTTATCAAAACATCCAACTCTTTAATTGCCGCTTCAACATCTGTTGCCGATACTGAAATCACCAAATCTCCTGTAGGATCGTAGGCTACAGCTGGTGCATCCTGAATCTCATTTGTAATGCTATTGTCTGCATCGTCTACGTTCAAGCTCAATGTTGATCCACTACTTAGGGTGATGTTTCCTGGAGTAGCGTCTGTACTGATGTCTTGAATCTCATTAGTGATGCTATTATCCGCATCATCCACATTCAAACTAAGCGTTGATCCGCTGCTTAGCGTAATATTTCCTGGAGTAGCATCTGTACTGATGTCTTGAATCTCATTAGTGATGCTATTATCCGCATCATCTACATTCAAACTCAATGTTGAACCACTGCTTAAGGTAATGTTTCCAGGAGTTGCATCTGTACTTATATCTTGAAGTTCGTTGGACGAATCTCCATCTCCGTCACCGGCGTTTATTAAAACATCCAACTCTTTAATTGCTGCTTCAACATCTGTTGCTGATACTGAAATCACTAAATCACCTGTTGGATCGTAGGCTACTGCTGGTGCATCTTGTATCTCATTGGTAATACTGTTATCCGCATCATCTACATTCAAACTAAGCGTTGATCCACTACTTAGCGTAATATTTCCTGGCGTTGCGTCTGTACTGATATCTTGAATCTCATTGGTGATGCTATTGTCTGCATCGTCTACGTTCAAGCTAAGCGTTGATCCGCTGCTTAGCGTAATATTTCCTGGCGTTGCGTCTGTACTGATATCTTGAATCTCATTAGTTATGCTATTATCTGCATCGTCTACGTTTAGTGACAGCGTAGAACCTCCTGTGATGGTAATGTTTCCAGGAGTTGCATCCGTGCTAATGTCTTGGCTTTCAGCTGTTATATATCCAACATCATTATTAAGCAACCCGACATTTTCACCAGCCACCATAACATTCGCACTCAATTTATTCTCTGAAATGTTGGCTCCAGTGCTTATATCTGCATCTACGATTGTATTATCTGTTAGTTCCAAAGAAGACACAACACCTACATCAATATTAAGGCCTGCTTGAAAATTCCCTTGTATGTCCCCTGCTGGAAGCAAAGTAGTTTGTACGACATCATCAGTTTGATCCAGATCCAGGTTCGTTGGGATACCAGATAATTCAGTCCAATCTATTCCATCTTTTATATTCGCGGGAACAGTAGGATCACTCTCAGTTAAGAGAAAGCCAGTCGATAGTAAGTCAATCGTATTACCTCTATCTACTGATAGGTTTGTGCCAGTAAGAGTTAGATTTTGATTATCCGTATTTATGCTACTCAGATCAATGGTATTGCCATTGTCAATGGTAAGATCCGTTCCAGACAATGTCAGGTTTTGATTGTCTGTATTTGTATTTGCTACCCAATTTGGTGCTACCCAGAAGTAAAAAATATTGTCGTTGTTATCAAAGACCATCAATCCATTATCTGCCGCAGATAATGACGAGCTCATAGCTGTCCTTTGCGCATTAGTCAAACTTGGAATTAGAAGGCCTTGATCACCATTCGGCGAAACTAGGTGCAATACTGCATTGGGATTAGGTGCTTCGGTATTGATACCGGCAGTGAATTCTTGAGCATAGGTGAGTTTAATGCATAGCATAGCTAGCAATAAAACAATTGATCTCAGGGTAGCTTTCATTGGTTTTTATTGTTTTATGGCAACTTCAAAAATACCATATAGAAGGGCATACATCTAACCCCTATTTATTAATTCGATATAGGGTAGAAATCGATAGACAGGTGTACAATTCTGGGGAATAAATCCAATTCAAGCATTATATAATCCAAAATACCATGAATCACGGATATAAAATCGGTTAAAGATGGTATTGAAGTCGAGCTTATTCACGATGAACTTAGCTCAAAAAAACATAGTCATGAAAACGATTAAATTATTCGCCTATTTATTTATTGCAACATTACTAATCTCTTGTGGTGGAGATTCAGATGAGGATGCTGGCCCTACTGGCAATAGCCTTTCAGCAACAGTCACAGGAGACATTACTGCTAACTTCAGTGCTTCAGGAGAAGTTCAAGGACAACAATTGGTACAGGTAACTCTCACAGATAGTGGTGTTCTAGCAATTGTAGCTTCAGATGGCACTGGGAATGCAATGTCAATATCAATTGTCAGTTACGATGGCGCAGGTAGTTACAGCCTAAATATCGGTAACAGTAACACTGCAACATTTACATCAGTAAACACTTCTACTTTCGAAACTACTGGCGTCACGGCGGTATCTGGTAGTATTGAAATTACCGTATCCGGAGATACTATTAATGGTACTTTCAGCTTTGATGGCGAAGGAAACAATGATGTTCAAGCTTCTGTAAGTGGAGAGTTTTCTGTAACTCCGGAAGCATAAAAAAAGCAGGAATCAAATTCCTGCTTTTTAAACTGAGCTGATTCAAATAAAGAATCAGCTTTTTTTATCTCTTCATAATTCTTACTAGTCTGTCCGAATCTGCATTGGTCAACTTTAAGAAATAGATTCCATCTGGATATGCATATAATGATATTGTCCCTTCGAACGAATCATCATACCTTGTAAATCTGTGGTGCTGAATGATTCTGCCGTTTATGTCAATCACATCCACCTTCAAAAATCCTTTGATATAATCATGTCCAGGAACAGAAATTTTGAAAACCCCATCTGTTGGATTAGGAGCAATTGTAATTGTCTTTTCAATGGATGTCCCTAAGACAAAATCAACTGTGAATTCTCCAATTTCAACACATTGTCCATCATTCGATCTTACATGAATTTCATAAGTGCCTGAGGCAAGGTTTGAGAAAACATTGGAAGATTGGAATGTTTCACCACCATCAACGCTATATTCATATTCATCTCCGCCTGTTGCTGTTATTTCGATATTGCCTGTATTGTCGCCATTCTTTTCCTCGCTTATAGTAATTGATAAATCACAATCAAAACCGACAGTTACCGTTTCTTCGTATTCACAATTTCCATTTTGCGCTAAAACAAATACATCATAAGATCCACTTTCCAATTCATCAAAGACCGGAGATTCTTGTAAGGTTTCGCCTCCATCAATACTGTACTCATAGTTATAGCTACCAGATGCATCAATTACAATTGAGCCTAATGCATCAGTACTTTCATTTACCAAATCTACCGTTGCGGTCAAGTTACACTCTTCACCTAGACAAAAGGCAGTAGTTTCTTCATCTGCAAATTGGCCATCACCAGCAAAGATCACGTTACCATCAATATCTGTAAGCGTATATGAGCCCTCACCTTCGCCACAGCAAATACCATCCTCAAATGAGTCATAAATCACAAATTCGTAGCATGCATCCGGGTCAACACACAAGAATTCTGTAATCGTCTGAAAATCTTGACCTGGGTATGGTCCACCACTTAATACAACCTCGCTACTAGAATTAAGTAGTTCCCAAGTAGTTTCTTGGGGCCAATCATCTGTAACTAACGTAAATACTACCTGATCAAGAGATGAATCAAAATCCACCGAAAGGTCATCCGTATTATCAGCAGGAATTTCATCCGCAGATTCATTAGGATTTGTCAGGGTAATAGAAATATCATTGCTTCCGGAATTTAAGCCTGTCACCAATACATCTTCTATTTCCGAAGTTCCTCTTTCCAAAGATCCCGTCCAAGGTATAGTTTCTACTAATGAAGCATTTAAAGAAACCTCAATATCAATAGACTCTAAAGTCGTTTCTCCAAGGTTTGTGATTTCAACTTCGACTGTAACCTCATCATTACAAACTGAGGTAAGTCCATCAATTAAAACACTGGCATCATTTTCGGCAATCTTAGTTACTGTCTTGCTTTTAAAATTATTTCCTGGTACTTCATCACTAGCATAGTCAATCTCTACAGAGATTAAGTAATCTCCAAATGCAGATAAGTCTACTGTTGTTGCAAAATCATGGGTAAGGCTCGAACCTGCAGCCAAGTTTGTAGAATGAGTGTACGTTTCAATTGTCACATCATTAACTACCAAGATTAAATCGAAGTTAATCGCATCTTGAGATCCAATGTTATCCACGGTCACTGATACTGTCTCTGTAGCACCTAAAGAAGCTGAGGTATTTGGCTCATCAATAGAAGAAATCGTCAAGTCATTATCATTATCTTCCAACGTGAAAGAGAAGATCCTAGATACTGATCCATTATCAGAAGGATATTCAGTCGTATACCAGAAAGTTCTTTCATTGACTGGATCTACTGCCATTTGAGCATAGTCTCCAAATCGATCGCCAGGAACTGAAGTAGTACCGTCAACCACGTCCACCTCAGAAACAGTCATAGTCCCTAAATCATCTTCTGCATATCTACCTGTAAATTTTACTCCAACAAATTCTTCCGAACTAGTCGTATTATATGCGAGACCAATATTGCCATCCTTATCCATAGATATTGAAGGCATGAATCTATGCAATCCATCATCTGGAGCATAAGTTCCTTCTTGATACAGCGTCCAATCACCATCTGTTCTTCTAAGCTCCATCCATCTAATTCCAGCTAAATTATCACCATCCGTTACATCGGTAATAAAGCTTAGAACGATTGACTCATGGGTGTCAAAGTTTCTATAATGTGGAAGATTCATAATTACCTCCGGAATGGCATCAATTCCTTGAGATGAACTTCCTTGTGAAAGGCAGGCAAAGTCTTGACCATTGGCGTTGTCGCATGGAAATCCATCAAATGGAGTCGTTACAATTGATGTTATCGTAGCGGTAGTCTCGCCTTCAAGGTCAACGTTAAACGTGTATACTTCAACTACATCATTTTCTACTTCTCCCCAAGATGAATCATTGATTTTCACAGCTATTGGGTTAGAATCTGTAGGTGGAGTATCTCCAATCCAACTAACCGGAGTTGTCACATAAAATCCAGCCTCAGTACTAGTATTTCCAGCTATTTCAACTCGTTGTGCTGGGATTTCAGCTTCTCCAGCTAAGAAAGCCGCACGATCGAAAAAATATTGGTGTAATGCACCAGGACCCTGTTCATTGGTCGTAACGAAATAATAGTCATTCCATATGGCCCACTTAGGATAATCTGGGAAATTAGGTGGTGAAAATGCGTATGCATTGTAGCTACCTAATGGATCACTGGTTTCAGATATTGCAAATAGGAGATTTGCTGTACCAAACGGGGAAGTAAATTCTGTAATTATCCATCTGTTATACTCATGATCAAATAAAATAATCGGGTCTCCCGCAGAACTTTCATTGATTGATGACCACAATGTATTCGCTGCAAACTGATCTACTAAAGTTCCATCCGTTTTGTCATAAACTGCAATTGTAGTAGCATTAATAGCGTGGACGTAATAATCAAGACCAACATCTCCTGATGGATCATTTGGTGATCCATTACCATTACCATCAATATTTATATCAGGAGTGATTGAGGCCACTGCTCGCAAATTGGAGTAATTATCAAGTTGTCTCAGTGGATCAGGTCCTTGATGCTCCAATTCAGGAATTCTCACATTACTTCCTTTTCTACCAATGAAATTTTGAGGCTTGGCTGTTACCAGCGCCTTAATTTTGGATTTCTTATCTCGGTCTGTGGCCGAAACTCTTACCAACTCTCTTACGGGTTTTGTTTTCCCAAGATGAACAGCTTTCAAACTGCTTACGTTTACATTTTTAAGCTGTTCTGTTTGGGATTGTCCAAAACAGACAACAGCCGTGATCAAAATGATCGCTGAAAATAATTTTCCTCTCATAACTTTTATCTAAATAGGGTGTGTTTTGCCAGACTTTGTATTCTGTATTTGGTCTGTTTTTTCATTTTCATCTTTCAAAGAAGACTTGATTACTCTTTTGTCAGCTTTCAAAGAATTGATTAGCTCCAAGGCACGTTCCTGCCCTCCCATCACTTTTAACATCCATTGATTTTGAGTACGACTAATACGTTTCATACTCTCGATTTGCATGGATTTTACAGATTCCAAATCCGCCGGAGAAATATTTTCCGAAAGCAAGAGAATCACAGGTATTGCCTCCTCAAAATTGTTGGTTTGTTGTCCAGAACCAGTTGATTTGCATTGAACTAAGAGCAAAGCAAAGACAATCAAAAAAGTATTTTTCAAATACATAATACATCAAGTTAACAATCAAAAATAGCTCTATCCTACGCCAATTCTTATTAAATCAAAATTTAATCTTTGTAAATGTCAATTACTCCTTTCATACACCTTTCTCCATCTATTGCCGCAGATACAATTCCTCCTGCATAACCAGCCCCCTCAGCACATGGAAAAAGACGTTTAATCTCAATATGTTCACAAGTTTCTTTATCACGTGGGATCCTTACAGGTGATGAAGTTCTACTTTCCACTCCAATAATTTGAGCTTCGTTGGTTAAATATCCTTTCATCTTTTTTCCGAAAAATTGAAATCCTTGACGCAATCTCTTCCCAATAGATGAAGGCAGAACCTCCATCATATCAATTGAATTCAACCCAGGTTGATAAGAGGTATCAAGCAATGAATTAGAAACTTTGCCATTGACAAAATCAACAAGCCTTTGAGCTGGAGCTACTTGTGTTTCTCCACCCATTATCCATGCTTGTTTTTCCACATCTGCTTGAAATTCCATGGCCGCCAATTCTTCGTGCTTCTTATAATTTATAGTTTCTTCAAGTTCTACAGCAACAACTATCCCGGAGTTTGCATATCTGCTATCCCTGCGAGAAGGACTCATTCCATTTACCACTAATTCTCCAGGAGTTGTAGCAGCAGGCACAATGAATCCACCTGGACACATACAAAAGGAAAAAACACCTCTTTCAGTATTTTTTAAGGTCGATTGTGCAACTAGTGAATATGCTGAAGCAGGTAAATAATCGCCTCTATCCTCACATTTATATTGAATTTGATCAATTAACTGCTGCGGATGCTCCACTCTTACTCCTAATGCAAATGGCTTTGCCTCAATTTTTACATTTCTACTTTGACACAATCTAAAAATATCTCTTGCAGAATGTCCAGTTGCTAATACTACAGCTACGCCCCTATGTTCCCCTACCTCAGTCTTAACTCCGTTAATTTCTCCGTTATCAATGATAAAATCAATGACCTTAGAATTGAAATGAACTTCACCACCGGCATTTTCAATTGTCTCTCTTAGGGCTGAAACTAATTTTGGCAATTTATTGGTACCAATATGAGGGTGTGATTCAAATAAAATCTCTGGTGTAGCACCATGAGCTACCAATATTTCAAAAATTCGACGTACACTTCCACGTTTCTTTGATCTTGTATAGAGCTTACCATCTGAGTATGTCCCTGCTCCACCTTCTCCAAAGCAATAATTGCTTTCAGGGTTTACAATGTGTTCCTTGTTAATTGCAGCTAAATCCCTCCTTCTAGCCTGCACGTCTTTTCCCCTTTCCAAGACAATGGGCTTTAAACCATTTTCGATTGCTTTTATAGCAGCAAATAGACCTGCTGGTCCCGCTCCCACAATAATTACAGGCTTTTTATTCCTTACATCATGTTCTTTATTATGATATTCCACATACTCAACGTCAGGTGGAGTGTCCCTTATTTCCACCCTAAGATTTACCTTAATATTTTTCTGCCGAGCATCTACTGATCTTCTTAGGATATCTACGAATTGATTTTTATTCAATTTCCCTGAACTAGTTAGATAGGCTTCAAGAGCTTCTGAACTGAACCCGATTTCTGGAGTGACCACAATGTCGTGAATAGGCATGGTGCAAAATTAGCATTAGTAGCATTCTGACCTCCAATCCAATTATCTTTATCTCATGAACATTCAAGATTATCTATCACAAGTGAATCAATACTTCTCTCCAAAAGTAATCGGGGAGGTCAATGATATATATGTAAAAGTCGCTAAGATCAAGGGCGAAGATATTCCATGGCATAATCATGCAAATGAAGACGAAGCTTTTTTCATATTAGATGGTGAACTTTTATTTGAAGAGGAAGGTAAAGATCCATTTACGATGAAGAAAGGGGATTTTTATGTTGTGAAAAAATCTGTAAATCATAGAGTCTCATCTGAAAATGAATGCCAAATCATGTTGATTGAAAATAAAAGCACAGCGCATACAGGTGAGGTCGATTCGCATGTAACAAAGAGCATCGAGGAGCAGCTCAATTAATTTTTTTCTTTCTTCTTGTAAGAAATCTCTACTTGCCAGGACTAGTGGGGTAACGATTCGAAAATGAAAGAAAGCGAACAGCGAGATATTTTTAATGAATGGCTAAATGGCTATCGAGCGTTACTCTTTAAAGTGATTAGGGCATATGCATCGACTGAAGAGGATCAAAATGATCTTTTTCAGGAGGTCTGTATGCAGATGTATCGCTCTATCCCAAATTTTAAAGGATCTTCAGCTGTTTCTACTTGGCTTTATCGAATAGCACTGAATACTGCTATTAAATGGAGTACAAGGGAAAGGAAACATGTTGATAGCCATACAGAGGTTGGCAATATGGTCAATATTCTGAAGTCAAATGATGAGCCTAAAGATGAACGGATCAGTTGGCTTTATGACCAAATCAAACAGCTAAACCAAATTGACAGGTCGCTAACGCTATTACTCTTAGATGGATACAGCTACAAAGAGATGTCTGATATGATGGGCATCTCTGAAAGCAATATCGGAGTGAAAATTCATCGAATCAAAAAACATTTAGTCAATAACTCAAAACAATACGAATATGGAGTTTGAGGAAATGCAAAAAGTTTGGAACGAACAAAAAGGAGAAACTATGTATGCGATCAATGAATCAGCCTTGCACAGAAGCGTGTCAAGGAAGAAAAATGCGGCAAAGAGAAGAATCAATACCGTAGAAGTTAGTTTGATGATAATAAACAGTGCATGTTCTATATTTCTTTTAGCCGATGCAATTATCGACAAGGAGGGATTTTGGGATTATGCCGGAGCTGTAATGATGGCTTTAACTGTTGTGTTTCTAGCCTTCTTTCGATCAAGAAGAAAGAGAAACGAACAAACATTTGATCGCACGATGTTAGGCGAATTAGATCACGCCATTTCCAACAATGATTCCATTATTCAGATTGCCACCATTATGATCTACTACTATTTGATTCCAATGGGACTTTTTTCACTTGGCAAAATGATTTATTTCGGAGCTTCATTAGAAAAGTGGCTAGTTATATTCGGTTTGTTTGCATTGTCCTTTTTCTTAATAAGATGGGAAAGAAAAACTTGCCATATTCCCAGAAAACAAAGTTTAATGGCTCTAAAGAAAAAGCTGACCGAGGAATAACTAGTGGTAACAACAAATCTGATTGACTAAATTATATGAATGACACTCAGATTTCCGAACTAACCTCAAAAAGTGAATTCGACTATATCGATTTGGTGCGTCATGCGCTAATCAATGATCATGATTGTTTCAGAATTTCGCCGAATGACAATCTCGATATTCCCTTTAAAATCAATGACTCAAATGAAGCGTTTACACTTGGTGCATTTCTCGAAAACAAATTGATAGGCGTTGTTTCATTCAACAGAGAAGGAACAAATAGGGAAAAGCTACGACATAAAGGATTGCTTACGCGTATGATAGTTGCTGAAGAGCACCGAGGAAAAGGTATTGGCAAACAATTAATATCAGAAGTTATCAAAAGGGCCAAAATGATAAATGGAATTGAACAAATTAACTTGACTGTTATTCCTACCAATGAAAAAGCAAAATGGCTCTATGAGCAATTTGGTTTTATTACTTATGCATCAGAAAAAAATGCTATTAAGTGGAACGGACACTACTACACTGAAGATCAGATGGTATTAGAGCTTCTAAGCTGATTAGTCCTACGCATCAAGTATAAGTGTACGATGATCAAGTTGGGCACCCAACACCACCAAGCTACAATTTTATAAGCTAATGCAGGATCTTTGAAGGTCACGGCCAAAATTGGCATCCATAGCCTCAATGAAACAGCTGCAAAGCATAATGCATAGCTATATGACATGAATTGCTTGTGTCTTTCTATACCTCCTCTTCTAGCTGAAGAAAAACCAAGGAACGTTGTTATAACCCAGACTATACCGAGCAAAGTAAAGCCCGACTGACTGACTATCCCTTCATTGGCATAAATACCTAAATAAACACCACTTAAACCGCCAATAATTGCAGCTATGACATACACCTTTCCTATGGTACGGTGTAATCCCATATTTCTATTCCGGAGTCTCTTGCTAAACTGAAGCCAACCAACAAGCAAAGCAATTCCTCCAGGTATTATATGCGCATAAAAGGCAATATGCCAGAGGTTGCTTGCTAAAATTTCTTGTGATTTTTGAGTGAGAAGGCCGACATTATCATCGGCAATTACATAGATCAGGGGATACAGTCCTATGAGCGTACACAAAACACCAAAAATCCAGCGTCCAATAATATTAATAACCTTCATGTTCTATTAAAAATGCCATTTGACGCCAATTCATAATATTAGCTATGTACTATTCAACTTTTAAATCGCCTGGCAATCTCACCTGAAGACCTTTAAGCTGATCCAGTTGTTTTGCTTTCTTTAACAGAGGATCTGCATCAATCCCAAACAAAGTGAATTGTATTTTAGCGTTCATCTTTTCCACTATTTCCTCGATAAATGGCTTTTGTTTTGGATAATAAGCAACTGAATAATCGTCCTCAATTCCGGCTGCTTTTGCGGCCAATTCTATTGCATCATTAAAATCTCCCAATTGGTCAACTAAACCATTTTCAACTGCTTGTGATCCGCTCCATACTCTTCCACTAGCAATTCTTTTAATTTCTTCCTGCGATTTACCTCTTGCGTCTGCTACCTTTTGAGTAAAAACTTCATAACCCTCATTCACTCCACGTTGGATGATAGCTCTTTCAGAATTACGCAATGGTCTAGTTACAGTGTATATGTCTGAGTAATCACCCGTTTTAACTACGTCATGAGTGATACCCACTTTGTTTTCAAGGAATTCCCCAAAATTGAACCACATACCAAAAATTCCAATAGAGCCAGTGATCGTATTAGGTTGAGCAAGAATTGTATCTGCAGGCATTGCTATGTAATACCCTCCTGATGCTGCGGCACCACCCATTGAAGCAATGATTGGTTTTTTACCTTTTGTCAACATAAGCTCTCGCCATATCATATCCGAAGCTGTCATACTACCACCGCCAGAATTGACTCGCATTACTATGGCTTTTACTTTATCATTATTTCTGGCTTTTCTAATCTCCTTCGCAAAAGTATGACCAACAATACCTTCATCTCCACCCATAGTTATATCACCTTCAGCAACAATAACAGCGATTCTATTGCTCGAATATGCCGATTCGATAGATGTGGCTTGAATGTACTTGTTCATTTTCATCGTTCGGAGTTCAGCGCTCTCACTCAGACCAAGCTTTTCCTTCATCACACTCTTCAATTCATCTTCGTACCCCAAGCTGTGAATTAGCCCGACATCCACAGCATCCTTAGGTAGGTTGATCACCATTTGACTAGAGATTTCACTTAGTTTATCAACCGGAATTTTTATGGCAGAGGATACATCATCCAAATATGTACCGTACATGGAGCTTAAAAGTTCAGTGTATTGGAGCCTGTTAGCTTCACTCATGTCTTTTCGGATATACGGCTCAACGTAGCTTTTAAAATCACCAACTCTAAACACTTCAGGTTTGATATCAAGCTTATCGAACATCCCCTTGTAGAAAGTGATATTGGCACTTAGTCCATTAAACTCGATGGCTCCGGTAGGATTAATGAATAGACTGTCTGCTACTGAAGCAACATAGTAGTCTGATTCGCTAATGTATTCTCCATAAGCATAAATAAACTTCCCTGATTCCTTAAATGATAACAAAGCATCTCTTATCTCCTTCAAACCAGCATAACTTCCTGCCATATACATTGGCTCGAGATAAATACCCTTTATACGATCGTCTGTTTTTGCTTTTTCAATCGCTGTAATAATATCTAGCAAACTTTGGGGTGTTGGTCCATCTCCAAACGCATTGAGAAAAGGATCTTCAACCGCTTTTTCCATCAAAATACCAGACATAGGGAAATACAAGACAGAATTGGTCTTTACTGAAGGTATTTCATCAGTGGACGCGGAGGCAATTAATCCTACCAACATGAAAAAACCTAAAAATGTAAAAATGATTAGACCTAGAAGCGTGGCTAGTAAATTTCTTAAGAAAGCCATGTATATTAATTTGGAACGTTTAGTTTGTCTTTGAAACTCGCAAAAGTAAGACGAGGTTTGCAAACATTGGATTAAGAAAGTAGATGAACGGAATTTACATCCTGTTGGGTAGCAATATGGGCAATCGGTTGGAATACCTTAGAGAGGCCGAAAAGCAACTAATCCTTGAAGATATCAAGGTGGTTGATGAATCTTCTATTTATGAAACTGAACCTTGGGGAAAGAGTGATCAAGATTGGTTCTTGAATGTTGTATTACAAATTGAAACCTCTAAAGAGCCTGAAGAATTACTGAATACAATACTTGAAGTAGAAGAACGGCTTGGAAGAATTAGAAAGGCTAAGTGGGGAGAGCGATGCATAGACATTGATATTTTATACTATCGTGATTGTCATATAGAAAACGAAAGATTGACGGTTCCGCATTCAGGTATTAAAGAAAGAAAATTCACACTTATTCCTTTGGTGGAAATGTGTCCATTAGAACTGCACCCCTTAAGTGGAGAAACACAAATGCAAATGTTAGCTCATTGCTCGGATAAACTAGATTGCTTACTGACGGACTATAAACTTTGACAAATGTCATTACTAGAAGGATTTTTACTTGTTTTTGTTGGTGCATTTGCCGGTTTTGTAAATAGCATTGCGGGTGGTGGGTCACTTCTAATAATGCCACTTTTAATATTCATGGGATTGCCATCAGCGGAAGCAAATGGCACTAACAGAGTTGCGATTTTTATTCAAAATATTTTTTCAGTTGCTGGCTACAGAAGCAAAGGAGTCTATGTTTTTCCATTTGCAATTTATGTGGCAATTCCCGCAATTATCGGAGCAATAATAGGATCAAATATTGCCGTTGATATTAGCGATCAGGTATTTAATAGAATACTAGCAATCGTCATGATAGTAGTAATGTCTATTTCCGTTTTCAAACCTGCGATGAAACTGAACCCGGAGGAATTACTTTCGAAAAGCAAAGTTTGGACAAGCGTTATTGCTTTTTTCTTTCTGGGAATATATGGAGGGTTTATTCAAGCTGGAATTGGATTCTTAATAATAGCCACTCTTATTAGCGTCCATGGGTTTAACATGGCAAAAACTAACAGCATCAAGGTCTTCGTAATCCTCTGCTATACACTTGCCGCAGTTATAGTTTTTTACCTTGAAGGCAAAATTCGTTGGGAATATGGATTGGTTCTAGCAATTGGCAATTCAATTGGAGCTTGGATAGGGAGTAGATGGTCCGTAGGAAAAAGCGATAGAATGATAAGAACAATCCTATTGGTGATGGTAGTTGCTCTTTCCATTAAATTGTGGTTTTTCTAATTCTGCGATGTGGGAGTAGTCATTAAACAGAGTTTTTGGGGAACTTTAATCGCATATTTAGGTATTGCCGTCGGCTACTTAAATGCACTCTATTTCAGAGCCGAATACTTTGATCTTGACCAAATTGGGCTATTCACGCTAATCACTGCAAATGCCATGATTATCTCACCTATTTCGTCATTAGGTGCAGCAAGTTCTTATCTCAAATATTTTCCATCTTTTGAAAAAAAGGATCAGAATAAACTATTCACTTATCTATTCATAATTTCTATTCTCGGAAATGCATTAGTTATCGTGTTTGGTTATTTGGGAAAAGATATTGTAGCCGCTAGATACGCTGATGCAGCTCCAAAATACATTGAATTTTTAGCCGTAAGCGCAGTAATCATTCTTTCAAATAGTCTTTTCGATATATTCTACAACTACAGTAGATCAATTCTAAAAATTATTTTTCCATCGTTCATACAAGATTTATACTTAAGAATTGGTTCGCTCCTTCTGGTCTTTGGGTATGCGGTTAGATGGTGGAATTTCGATTCTTCTATTGTTGGACTTGGGATACTTTATTTCTCAACAGTAATATTGATTGTATTGCAATTAATGATTGTCCACAAACTGAGGTTCAATTTCAGCTTTTCAATCATTTCATATGATTGGAGAAAAAAACTTATCAAGTTTAGTCTTTATAGTATGCTTTTAGCAGGCAGTTTCTCGATCATAAACAACATTACTTATGATCAAGTCACAGCAATCCTTGGCAGTAAACAGAATGGAATTTTCACCACCTGTTTTTTCATCGCTCTTATTGTTGAAATGCCAAGACGCAACATGGCTAAGGTTATTGCCCCTATCCTCTCAGAAGAATTTGAAAAAAATAATATGAATGAAGTTGGAGCTATTTATAAGAAGAGTTCGATTACAATGTCAGTTATTGGAATGCTTCTTTACATTGGGATAATTACGAATTTGGAAGATCTATTTGCCTTTATTCCAAAAGGTGAAGAGTTTAAGCTTGGATACTGGGTGGTCGTTGGTGTATGCACTGCCAAGCTTATTCTGATGATATCGAGCTTTGCAGGCGAGATTATCAATTTCTCGAAATATTATAGGTTTAATCTACTTTTTCAGCTCACTGTTGCCATTTTATTAATCGTTTTAAACAATAAATTATCACCTGTTTGGGGACTGAATGGTGCCGTAATAGCATACCTATCATCCATGCTAATTCATATACTCCTAAAAGCTGGATTCGTTTATTTTAAATTTGGAATACACCCACTAGTTAGATCTCATATCGTTTTGATACTCCTTGGATTTGTAATAGCAGCGCTAGCTATGGTTATAAAATTTGATTTTAATCCAATTGCAAACATTCTACTGAGATCATTTTTGATTTCTATAACATTTATAACACTTATTTATCGATTTCGGATTTCATCCGATATCAATAGACTCATTCATTCTACCTTTGAGCGGTTCTTAAACATCACACTTCCAAAATGAATTCAACCCTGAAGAAAAATATCCTCACCCATGTATTAGTTATTCTTGGGTTTCTCCTTGTCAACATCATTGTTCATTATCCAAATTTTTTGGCAGGGAAAGAAATAAGCCAACATGATATTTTGCAAAGCAGTGGTAGCAACTATCAACTAGAATTGCATCGTAATGCTACTGGCGAGGAAGCACTTTGGAACCCTTATTTATTTGGCGGAATGCCATCCTACTTAACTGGTATCCAATATTCTGGAGACGTATTAAAATATACCTATAAGTTTCTTCTGTTGGGAATGGGACACCCCTCAGGTATTCTTTTTTTTGCTTTTGTAAGCTTTTACATTCTCCTATTAAGCTTTGGTGTTAGGCCAATAATAGCAGCAGCAGGAGCAGTAGCCTTCGGCCTCAATGGATTTAATATCATCAGCCTTGTAGCCGGCCATAATGCAAAGATTGCAGCTGTGGCAATTGCGCCACTTGTTTTGGCTGGAATCCACTTGACTTTTTCTGGTCGACGTTGGCTTGGAGCAGGCCTCACTGCACTTGCATTAGGATTAGAGATAAGAGCTAACCATCCACAGATAACCTATTACTTGATAATTATAGTGGCCGCTTACGGAATCAACTTATTGATAAAGACTATAAAGGAAAAAGAACTCAAACCGTTTGCACTAAATACTGCAATTCTTGTCGTGGCAGCCATATTGGCTGTTGGGGCAAATTACGGGCGACTTGCCACTACACTTGAATACAGTAAATACACGATTCGCGGCAAATCTGAACTTAAGTCTGACCAAGCAGCTTCTTCAGGATTAGATAAAGAATATGCATTTAGATATAGCAATGGAATAGCAGAGCCTCTGTTTCTATTTGTACCCAATATTTTTGGCGGATCATCTCAACAAGAATTATCAACGAAATCTGCAGTAGCTGATGCGCTCCGTAGTGCGGGATACAATAGGTCTCAAATAGCAGATCAAGTAAAAGCTGTCCCTACTTATTGGGGAAATCAACCACTCACTGCACCGTATTATGCCGGAACTTTTACGGTCATTCTTTTTGTGTTGGGAATTTTGCTTCTTCCCAAAAATCAAAAAGTGTGGCTAATCACACTCTTTATTCTTGGAATCATGATGAGTTGGGGAAATAATTTCAACTCGTTTAACGAATTCCTGTTCGACTATTTGCCGGGATACAACAAATTCAGATCTGTGACCTTCACAATCATTATCTCTGTCTTTGCCATGAATCTACTTGGATTTATGGCACTCGAAAAGTTAGTGAGTATGGAGTGGAATGAATCATTAAAAAAGAAGCTATTCCTCACATTTGGAATCTGTGGGGGTTTTCTCATTGCGCTTATGCTTTTTTCTGGTGCTCTTGGATTTCGAGGAGCCATTGACGATCGTATGCCGGAGTGGTTTGTTGAAGCTTTAAGAGCAGATAGAAAATCTCTTTTGGTCAGAGAAGCACTTCGTACCCTTGTTTTCGTAGCAAGTTTTGGTGCCTTGGTTTGGTGGCGATTTAAGAAAAATGTCAATGTTACTCAAGTAATTCTTGGATTAGCTATTCTTGTTTTCGTTGATAGCTATTCGCTTACTACCAGATTTTTAAGCCATGATACATTCGTAAAAAGTCCACTAGAAGAATTCTTTGCCAAAACTGAAGCAGACAATGCAATTATAGCTCAAACGCTACCGGGAGATAGAGTGCTAAACCTTCAGAATCCATTCAATGAAAATAGAACTTCCTACTATCATGAATCAATTGGAGGATACCATGGAGCTAAGATTAGAAGATACAATGACCTGATAGATTATTGTATTCAAGGGGAGATGCAATTGGCTATTCAGCAATTGCAAAGTCAATCATTGGATTTCTCTGGCCTTCCAGTGCTCAATATGTTGAATACAAGGTTTATGTATGCGGGTGCTCAGACCAATGGTGTATTCCCCAATAGGTACGCAAATGGTAATGCATGGATTGTAAATTCAATCATACCAGTGAATTCACCAGATGAGGAAATTAGTAGTGTATGCTCAATTGATACCAAAACACAAGCGATTATCGACGCCAATAAATTTGATATTCCAAATGTTACCGGATCTGGGTCAATTTTACTGAATGAAAAATTGCCAAATAAGATTAGCTATTCGGCAAATGTAAGTGGAGGTTCGGCACTTGGTGTATTTTCTGAAATCTACTATGATGCCGGATGGAGCGCTTCAATTGATGGAGAGCCTGCAGATATACTTCGAGCAAACTACGTTTTGAGAGCGCTACAAATTCCAGATGGACAACACGAAATTGTATTTGAATTTGCTCCCCAAACGTATCGCACAGGAAATTCAGTAACCGCAATCTTTGGATCACTTATTCTCCTGCTCTTTTTAGGAGGGGTTGTAGTTGATTTTAGGCGTTAAACTTCATTCATGGGTATTGTAATACGACAAAGTTTCTGGTCCTCTATTGCTGCTTACATAGGTGTTGGAATAGGGTACTTAAATGTTGTCATTTTAATGCCCAAATACTTTACTCCTGAAGAAATAGGGCTTTATCGTACAATAATGAGTACTGCAGCACTGCTTGCTCCTATACCTCTTTTTGGCCTGAGGAGCTCCTTTCTTCGATTCTTTGCAAGGAATACAGAAAAGCAAAACGAAACCTTAGTATTCTTAGGATCAATTGTATTTGGGCTTCTTTCCGCAGTTTTAATTGGGCTGGCAGTTCTCTTAAAACCAATGCTCATCAATTTCTATTCTGAAAAAGCTGCCGTCCTAAATGATTACTTGTGGCTTATTTTATTGCTGATATTTTTAACAGGCTGTCACAGCCTTCTCGAAGCAATTTTGCAGGCTAAAAAAGATATCGCCACGCCTAGCTTTATACGAGAAGCCTTGCTAAAATTTATGCAAGCTAGCGCAGTGGTTTTGGTAGGATTAGCAATATTCAAAGTTCATACCTTTCTAGTATTCCAAAGTGTTATTTATCTCATTTTAATAATAATCACTTTCTACTTTGTATCTAGAAAATTCAATTTTCAGCTTTCTGTTTCAAAGAAGCAAATTCGAGAATCGAATTATAAAGAAGTTTTCGTTTATGCGCGATATGCACTATTGAGTGGACTGGGAACTGTGGCAGTCATCCAAATCGATCAGATTATGATATCAAG
>CAZWLS010000013.1:0-27754 GCA_964634415.1 uncultured Roseivirgaceae bacterium
GCGTATTACTATTGGATTTTCCCCAATATGATGTTCAATTTTTACCCTTGGGGCCTTTCATTGAACATTGTCCGTCCTATTTCATTGAACCAAACTAAAGTCTCCTTTCTATCTTACATATACGATGAATCTAAGCTGCATAAAGGAGCAGGAGCATTATTGGATAAAGTAGAAAGAGAGGATGAGTTTGTAGTAGAAAGCGTACACAAAGGCCTTAAATCAAAGTATTATCAGTCAGGTAGATTCTCGCCAACAAGAGAAAGGGGAGTACACCAGTTTCATTCTATGCTTTCAAAATATTTATCCTAGCCAATAATGAAGAGTCAGTTCAATTTACTTTATCCAGAATGGCAAGGATACGGTGACCATCAAGAAGTTTATCATGGTGCCCATCATTTTTGCAATCATGTAGGAAAGGGGTTAAAGTTTGAAGAGATAGATGTGCCCGCAAGCGAAGTGTTGAATCATGAGGGTAAGATTATTGGAAGAACATCATTACTAAGAATGATGGATCAGGCAAAGTCTATCCTTAGTCAAGTGAATCCTTCGCATACCTTCATGATAGGAGGAACGTGTGCTTGTGAAGTTATTCCAGTCTCTTATCTCAATCAAAAGTATGATGGAGATTTAGCAGTGTTTTGGTTTGACGCCCATGGAGATCTTAACACACCTGAGAGTTCGCCGAGTGGAAGACTACACGGAATGCCGTTGAGGTCACTGTTGGGGGAAGGGGATGATCAGGTTATTGATCGAGTATCACGAATTTTAGCCCCGGATCAAGTAGCTCTCGTTGGAACTAGGGATTTGGATGAAGGTGAAAAGCTTTTCATTGATGAAAACCGCATTCCAATATTTCGACCAAGCACAAAATCACATTTAAATGAGTTGATAGATTTTGCAGGAAGCGCTGGATATACGCGTGCATATATCCATTTTGATTTAGATGTGTTGGAGCCCACTGAATTTCCTCACGTTCTTGTTCCGGTTGAGGAGGGTCTGAGAATTAAGCAAGCGGTAGAAGGACTCTCTGTGATAAGAAAACACTTCGAAATTGTTGGTTGTAGCATCGTCGAATACTGCCCTAAGAATGGTGGAGGTAGTGATGATTTGAGAAAAATCGCTGTGGACGGCCTAGGTCTAGAGTTGTAATTAGGCTACTTGCATCTGATTTTTCGGTAGTTTTCTCAATTCGTCCATAAAATTCAACGCATAGAGAATGGGAATAAACTGTCCTGCTGGTTCAATCCAGAGGAATATATCTCCAATCGTAACTTTAATATCCGCACTAGATGTAGTCCAGAAAAGAATATAAAGTGTCAATACAATAGGTATGAAGACACAAAGAACTTGTCCAACTAATCTTAAATAACGCTGTTCACGTGCTATAGTCGAAATTAAAGCGATCGCAAATGCTAAGCCAATGAGTTGCATTGATATAACTGAGACATGAAAGAGCAATCCGATTTCTTCGATGCCAACAGTTTGATAATCGTTGATAAAGCGAAAAATGGTGATCGGTAATTCAATTATCGTGATAATAAATAGTACCCTATAATTTTTACTCTTAAAGTAGATTGCGAGTAAAATGGTGACTATAAGTCCGAGTGAATATCCTAGGATCAGCCACTTTCTGAATGCTATATCCATCCATATCTGCCCCTCTGTCTGATAATTGTAGTAACTATAAATTAAGCCATCTAATACCAATATTAAGGTAAATATGATTCCGGCTTTGAGTAGCAATCGGAACATAACTGTGCTTTTTGTTCTAACTAAAGATAAGAAATTGAATAGTAAATGTTAGGGGTTTGTATAGGTCAATCTTGAAATGCGATTAGGTAGATTTTTGCAATCAACTTAATTGGAGATCAATTTTGTAATTCGTTGCCATGGCTAATAAATGAGAATGAAAAAGTTTCTGTGTTTTCTGTTTTTGCTTCCTTTCCTTCTTTCCGCTCAGATCAATGAAAGCGACTCGCTGAGAGTAAAAGCAAGCCTGTCTTTGACTGGGTTTTTCCAACAAGGAAATGTAGAAACTAAAATCTTTAGAGGCAGAGCGGATGTGAGTGTTAAGCCGTGGAGGAAATGGGTATTTAAAACCAAAAACTCGTATGTTTTTCAGGAGTTTGGTGGAGACAAAGCAGATGAAGATATTCTTAGCCTCAACTTCCTGTATTTTAATCCAGAAAGGAAGCTATATCCACAAGTTTTGGGATTTGTGAGTACTAATTTCCGTAGGGAAATAGATGTGCGTTACTTGATGGGTGCGGGTTTTACCTATCAGGCAATAGTGGGATTAGATAACTGGCTCAAGTTTTCATTGACTGGGGAGTATGAACAAACGAATTTTTCTGAGACTGACTTCAATCGTGATGAATTTGATGGAGAGCAAACAATCAGCACGTTTCGCGGCACTATTTGGATAAATGGTCAATATAAAATACTATCGAAAAAAATGATCCTTACTCATGAAAGCTATTTTCAGCCTTCATTAGAGAATGGGAAAAACTATCGATGGCAGGCAGATATTGGTATTGAATTACCGATATGGAAGTTTTTAAGCTTCAAAGTGAACTACCTGCATACCTTCGAGAGCATCGTGATACAAGGGCAAAAGGAGCAAGATCGATTCTTGACATTTGGAGTTACGCTAAAGAATTTTTAATGCGCAGTGTATCAGGGTTCTTTAATCCATCGTTTAGAATCCTCTATTTTTTGATTTATCTCTTTTAAGAATTCTTCCTCGTCAAAGGCAATTTTTTCTTTTTTTAGGTCTTTATATGCCTTGAAAAAGCCTACCAATTCAGCGTAGTCCCAGTTGAAGAATCGGTTTATTTGGTAAGATTCTGCTTGATGTTGAAGTTTGACGAAGTAATTGATTTTTATCTCTCGATTACCTTTTCGTACAAATGAAATTTCCGTTTCACGAATGGGTAATTCCACCTGCAATGGATTTCCAATATAGTCCCCTTTTAGAATAACTTTTGCATTGGCCAATTCAACATGGTAAAAATATTGACTGGAAGATATGTGAGCAGATATCCCGAAAAGAATTCCTAAAATCAATATTATTCCTAGCGCAAAATCCTGATCATTCCCTTGAAAATATATTACAAGTGTGCAAGCAATAACTATAAGAAATCTCAACAGAAATTTTTGCTTAAACCTCTCTAAGTAGCTGATATTTTCGACAGTGAACTTCAACCTTAATTACCTTTCTCTCGGGTCAATATTTTTGTTCTTTTCAAGAAACCTATTTTCAACTACTGGTTTATGGACCAAGTCCTTTCTAACAGGATTGCGATCAAGTGCTTTCTTGGGGCGAGTGGGTCTTTTTTCAAATCCGCCACCACAGTTTGGACAAACATTAAACAAAATGTTGTCTACACAGTCTGTACAGAAAGTGCATTCGAATGTACATATCATGGCTTCAGAACTATCGTTAGGCAGCTCTTTCTGGCAATTCTCGCAGGAAGTTCGTATTTCTAGCATGAGGTGAATTTAATACACTAGAATTTTACCCATTTCCAATTCTTATCTTCACCCTTATCTTCAAACAATCCAAAAACCGTACTGCCACTCCCAGTCATAGAAGCGTAAACAGCACCCGCGTCATACATGTCTTGTTTAAGCTTAGCGATTGTAGGATGGTTGGGAAATATGGAAGCTTCAAAGTCATTTACTAAATGATCTTTCCAAACAGAAATTGGTTTTTGAACTAATTCAGAGATTGAAGTCGATGGATTTTGCGGTGTCACTCCTGAGTAAGCTTCTTTGGTAGAAACATGTATTCCAGGATTGTAGATGGCCAGGTGATGGTTCGAAAGATCCATATCTATTGCTTGGAGATTTTCTCCTCTGCCTGAAGCAATGAATGGCTGGTTCTTGATAAAAAAAGGGCAGTCGCTCCCTAATTCAAGCGCATAGGATTCTAGCTGCTCTATAGATAAATTTAGCTCGAAGAGTTCATTGAGCATTTTCAAAGTAAATGCTCCGTCAGCTGAACCTCCGCCTAAGCCGGCTCCCATTGGGATATTCTTTAATAAATGAATTTCGACAGGAGGAATGCTGTGAGTGGCTTTTAGAATTTCATAGGCCTTAACGCACAGGTTGGATGCGGAGTCTCCTGGGATATCTAAGCCGTAGCTTTTAAAAATAAAAGAAGCTGCTTCTATCACTTCCAGGCTATCATACCATGGAATCGGATAAAAGCAGCTTTCAATATTGTGATAGCCATCTTCCCGCTTGCTCACAATGCTGAGACCAAGATTGATCTTGGCATTAGGGAAGGTGATCATTATTACTTACTTAATTCGTCCACCATTGCCTCAGTGATGCCAGAGGTAGAGAAACCTCCATCATGCATCAAATTCTGCATGGTCACCATTCTTGTTAAATCCGAGAATAGTGATATACAGTAGTCGGCACAACTTTCTGCGTCAGCATTCCCAAGTGGAGACATCTTATCAGCGTAGTTGAAGAAAACATCAAACCCAGGAACACCTGAACCAGCTGTGGTCATAGTTGGAGACTGAGAAATGGTGTTTACTCGCACTTTCTTGTCTCTGCCCATGCGATAACCGTAGCTTCTTGCAATAGATTCTAACAATGCTTTCGCTTGAGCCATATCTGAATAATCTGGGAATGTACGCTGAGCAGCGATATATGATAAACCTAAAATCGATCCCCACTCATTCATGATGTCTAACTTTTCCGCTGTTTGCATCATCTTGTGAAACGATAGCGCAGAAACATCTAATGTTTTTTGGAACCAATCATAGTTCAAATCGCCGTAGTCTTTTCCTTTACGAACATTCGGACTCATGCCTATGGAATGAAGCACAAAGTCTATTTTACCTCCCAAAACTTCAGAAGATTTATTGAAAAGGTTTTCAAGATCTTCCATTGAAGTAGCGTCAGCAGGGATAATTTCTGCATTGCATTGCTCTCCAAGTTTATTGATCTCTCCCATTCGCATAGCGATGGGTGCATTTGTCAATGTGAATGTAGCACCTTGTTCATGTGCTTTTTCGGCTACTTTCCAAGCGATGGAGTTTTGATCCAACGCACCAGAAATGATTCCTCTTTTTCCTTTCAGTAGATTATTTGACATGTTCGAATATTTTTCGTGATTTAGAAATTCGAAATTAGCCAATTTGGAGCAACTCCTTAGCACTTTCTAAGGCAGAAGCACCTGGATTTTCGCCACCAATCATCTTGGCTATTTCTGTAACTCGATCCTGATCAGCAAGTCTTTTGATTCGGCTTACCGATCGATCTGAACTGTGATCTTTATATACAAAGTAATGTGCATCACCTCCTGCAGCAAACTGAGGTAAGTGACTGATGCTAACTACTTGGTGATTTTTTGCCATGTGTTTCATCATTCGAATCATCTGGAGTGCAACTTCTCCAGAAACACCCGTGTCAATTTCATCGAAGATGATTGTCGGAAGAGCTGTTTTATCCGCAATGAGGTATTTCACAGCAAAAATTAACCGTGAAAATTCCCCTCCAGAAGCTACCTCTTTCAATTCTTGAGGCTTGATTCCTTTGTTGGCACTAAAGTGCATTTCAATCATATCAAGTCCGCTAGGAGAGGGTTCAATTGGATTAACCTTAATTTCAACTGTACCGTTTTCAATTCCTATTTGCTTAATGATCTTCTCTATTTCGTCAGCAAAATTGAGGGCAAACAACTTTCTTGATTCGGTAAGTTTAGCAGCATGCTTAAGCATAGCTTTTTCTGTTTTTTCCAGACTTTTCCTCGCCTTTTGGATGTCTCCATCCAAATTAGCCACTTGACTCAGACTTGCATCTAAATCATCGCGGAGCTTAATCAATTCATCAACAGTTAGTACGTTGTGTTTTTTTTGAAGTCTAAACAGCAAGTCTAAACGATCTTTCAACTCTTGAATCTTTTGAGGATCATGTTCAACCTTATCTTGAACTCGCTGCATTTCGCTAGAGATATCCGCTAATTCTATGGTAGTGCTCTCTAGTCGATCACTTAAATCTTCAAGTTCTTTTGAAAATGAAGCGACGGTTAGAAGCAAAGACTTAGATTCATTAAGCTGTTGGATTATAGCTACCTCTGATTCATCAAGCATATGAATGGCTTGCGAAAGCTTTAGTTTGATGTCTTCTGCGTTTTCCAAGACCTCAAGCTCTTTTTCCAACGCTTCTTGATTGAGATCGTCAAGTTGAGCTTCTAATAGCTCATTTAAAAGGAATTGTTTGTAGTCGGCATCTTCTGCACTTTGTGATGCAAGTGATTCCAGTTTATCGAGTTCCTTTTTTGCAAGTGAAAAATCACTGTATGATTCCTGATAGGAGGAGAGTAGCTCAGGGTGAGATGCAAAGGCATCAAGTACATTTAATTGGTAAGTGTTGCTCCCCAGTTGGAGGGATTCGTGCTGAGAATGAACATCCATCAACTTTTCTCCAATGGTCTTCAATGTATTTAGGTTTGTAGGCGTATCGTTTACAAAAGCTCGCGATTTCCCACTAGGACTGATTTCTCTTCTGATGACGCATTCTGATTCGTAATCAAGGTCCTCCTTGTCAAATATCTTTTTTAGAGAATAAGATGAGATATCAAAAGTTCCTTCAACTATGCATTTTTGATCTTCATCAAGAAGTACTTTGGTATCTGCTCGCTTTCCTAACAGTAAACCAACAGCTCCTAGCATGATAGATTTTCCTGCTCCGGTCTCTCCTGTGATAATATTAAGCTTGGGAGATGGAGACATTTCCAACTCCTGAATGAGGGCATAATTTTTTATCTGAAGTGACTTGATCATAAATGGGTCACAAAGATATCAGAACTACTCAATCAACGACTTATATTCGTCAGTTCTTGAAGGATCAATATTACTTAAGAGATTGTATGCTTGTCTACGTGTTGCTAAGTTGGATTCGGAGAACAGTTGTTGAAGTTCTCCAGACTTGGCGTCCATGAAGCTAATGGTCAAAATAGATCTAGGTCTTGCCCGATTGGCGCGTTGTATTCCTGATAGGGCTTCAAGAATTGTCTTCTCTGCCTTCTGTCGATCATCCGTAATGATATCTAGGGCGTTTCTATGATAATTATAAAGCGCCTTTCTAATAGGCTCGAGTTGCGGGTTTTGTAGGTTTTCGACTAGCCAATATCTGTTTCTTACGCTATTAAATTGTTGCCATCCTGTATAGTTTGTCTGCTGTGCATTGTTAACAATCTTAAAAGCATTTTCGAAATGAGGAGTCCCTCCAAGTTCTGAAAAAGTGTCATAATCAAATCCTATGATCATGTATGCATAGTAAGCAAGCATCGATGTGATGTTGCTTGTAAAGGTGTTTTCATTAAATCTAAGCGGCTGAGATTGCACATATTCAAAATCCCAATCCCTGTCCGCGAAGTTCAAAATGACAGATTCATAGCTTGATCCATAAACCGGACGACTGGAAAGTACTTGCACTGAGGCTCTGAATACTCCTATGCTTGGCATTTCCGAAATAGTAATCACCAGGTTGCAGCTTATTACTTCCTCTTCTTCAAAAGAGTCATTGGTCCATTTAGTAGTGTTAAGGAACTGAGCAAATTCAGTTTCCATTTCGGCAAATACTGCGCGCTCTGTTGTTTGGACTTGCTGCGCATTTACAATTACCCTGCAGTTTAGTTCTTGGGAAAAAGAAACGCTGGTAATGAACAAAAGTGCTAGTCCAAAAATTCTCATTCGAAATTTTTAATTACTTGATTAACGATATCCTGCGCAACAGCAGTCTTACTTTTCAACTCAAATTTGTGCTTGTTATTGTTCTTATCAAAGAACGTAACCTTGTTGGTGTCTTGCTGAAATCCTGCGCCTTTATCATTTAAGGAATTTAGGACGATCAAATCAAAGTTCTTCTTTTTTAGCTTTTCTTGAGCATTTACTTCTTCATTAGTAGTTTCTAACGCAAACCCTACATGGAATTGGTGTTTTTTCTTTTTCCCTAGCTCCGCGGCGATATCTGGATTTTTCACCAGGTTGATTTGGAGAGAATCTTCTTTTTTCTTGATTTTTTCTGTAGCAGGATTCTCTGGTCTATAGTCCGATACAGCTGCTGAGAATACTACAATGTCGGCATCACTATGGTGTTTTTCCGCATGAGTTAGCATTTCATTCGCTGAATTCACTTTTATTACTTCACCTGCAGATGGGAGGTAAGTAGCCGGTCCCGAAATAATAATGGTTTCAGCTCCTGCATCTTGAAATGCTTTTGTAAGTGCTGATCCCATTTTGCCAGAAGAATGATTCCCGATGAATCTTACCGGATCAATAGCTTCAAATGTTGGGCCTGACGTGATCAAAACTCTTTTGCCTTTCAAGGCCTCTGAATTAGTGAACTTTTTTTTTACTATTTCTAAAAGTTCTTCTGGCTCAGCCATTCTCCCTTGCCCTGAAAGACCACTTGCTAGTTCTCCATCGCGCGCTTCAACTACTTCATTACCGAAGGATATTAGCCTATTTAAGTTTTCCTGAGTTGTTGGATGTTGATACATATCCAAATCCATAGCAGGGGCAACCAGTACCGGACATTTTGCAGATAGATAAGTAGCTAGCAGCAGATTATCACATATGCCATTGGCCATCTTTCCCAACGTATTTGCGCTGAGAGGGGCAATGAGCATTAAGTCTGCCCACATTCCTAATTCTACGTGGTTGTGCCATTCTCCGCTACTTTTGTCAAAGTACTGGGAATGCACAGGGTTTTTACTGAGTGTTGCTAAAGTTAGAGGTGTAATAAAGTCTTTAGCGCTTTCTGTCATAATGACTTTTACCTCGGCTCCTTCTTTTACGAGAAGACGCACAAAAAAAGCGGTTTTATAGGCCGCAATAGACCCACAAACCGCTAATAATATTTTTTTACCCGCCAACATGGCGACTAATTTATGCTAAATCTGAACGAGACTCGTCTTCTTCTTCAGGTAATCTGAAATTAAGCTCACCATTTAAAAATTCTTCAATTGCTGAAGTGGTAGGCTTAGGCATTCTTTCATAGAATTTAGAGATTTCAATTTGCTCTCTATTTTCAAAAATTTCCTCCAAATTGTCCACTGAAGATGCAAATTCTGCAAGCTTAGCATTAAGCTCTTCTTTTTGATTTGCACTGATTTGTCTTGCTCTCTTAGCAACAATAACCAAAGACTCATAAAGGTTGCCAGTTGGCTCAAGAATATCCTGATTGTCTCTGGTAATAAGTGAAGATGTAATGTGTTGCATTTCGCTCTTTTTAATTTGAATCGGCAAATTTAGTGATTTCTTCGATGCTATCAGCATAAATCTTCTCTGCATCTTTAAGAAATTCACTATTTGGATATTTATCTAAGAATGCAAGATAGAAATCAACCGTATTTCGATACCGTTCTTCTTGCTTTGTTCTGATACTTTGATTGGCATACTCGAAGCTTGTTTCTATTTCGAGAAAAGCCACTTCCTCACGATAGTCTGAATCTGGAAAATCCTTTGCAAAATTGTCATAAACAACCAACGCAGATTTATACCTTCTGAGCTTATAATAAAGTTTACATTGCTCATATGCCTTTTTTTCAAGCTTTAGCTGCATATCATCGATGATCTTATCCGCATCAGGAGCATACTCAGAAGCAGGGTATTTATTGATGAAATTTTGCATGGCAGTGACTGCTTCATAAGTTACAGTTTGATCAAGTTGGTAATCTGGAGATTGTAAGAAAAGTGAATATGCATGCATATATGCTGCTTCCATGACGAATTCAGATCGACCATAGATTCTTACAAATTCTTCAAAATGATGTGCACTTAGAATGTACTGCTTTTGATAGTAATAACTGTAGGCCAGGTAGAAGTTGCCTTTTTCGGCTTCTGCAGTCCCTCTAATAATGGGTAGAATATCTTCCAACAAAATAATGGTGCGATGATAATCCTCAGTTTCGTAGTACTCAAGCGCCGCTTCGTACTTTACTTTCCAATCTCCACTCTTTTGAACCTTGCGAAATTTACTACAGCCAACAATACTGATAGCTGTGATCAACAAGAAAAGTATTCGAATTTCCCTCATAATTTTTTAATAGTCGGCAAAACTAAGGACTTATAGGCTAAACGGAAACATGCATGGAATCATTCCCCTTTGACTTTAAGGGTTTTTAACATTTGTCCTTCACTTTTTTGTTTCCGCTCAAGATCTATTTTTTCGGCAGGAAGTTTTTGAACAGGGGATTCAGATACCGCATGGATATCAAAACCTTCAGGAATTACATCTTCGAGAGCAGGTCGCTCTTCACCTCTCCATTCAAACCCATCTAGTTTTTGAACTTCAGGTGTCAACTCATGAGGTGGTATAAATCGTGCTTCCGGCTGTATATAAAACGTAATGTTATCCAACTGCTCGTTTTTAAATCGGATGGTCATATCGCTACATAATATCCGGTTCATACCGAGGGTGAATATGTTTGTAGAATCATTTTCATCCAACACGTAGTAGATACTTTCCCCATTTCCATTTACATATATTCGATCAATTTTTGACTCTTCGAAAATGGCTTTCATCGTTCGTCCCTTGATTTGATTGTAGTTCTGAATGGTGTCTTCGGTAGATAGAAATGCCTTTTGAAGCAGAGACATATTTTTTATTTCTTTCTCAGTAACCTCCATTACAACCGTATCCCCTTCCAACTGATTATTCAAATTCCAAAAAATAGGCTCTTCGTAGAAGTAGAGGAGAGAGTCATTTAGAAAGTATGATGTTGAATCTGCAAGGCCTTGGAGATTTCGTTTCCAGACTTTTACATTATGATATGCTAAAATCCTTTTAGCAGAGTCATACTCGCTTTCAATGGATACAAGTGTGTCCGCGGAGACGTAAAGTGTATCTTCTCTCAGGAATCTTCGCATCAAAGCATTTCCATATACTTTACTTATACCATTTGCTTTATCAGAGTACCCATCGTCTCCTGTAATAATAATGTCTTCATTTTTTGCGGTAAGCTTTACATTGCCTGTAGCATCATAGTATTTTTTGAGATCGTCGAAGAAAAGCTCATCACCTTCCATGTAATAATCTATGGTCTCAACAGTTCCGCTTAAGAATTCTGATTGCTCAATTCGTGTTCTAAATGTTCCACCGTCGGCATGTAATATTGACTCGTCTTCAGTGATTATGGTAGTCTTACCTTCTGTAATAGCTATTTTGGGCACCGTGTTGTACCGAAGTGTGTCTGACTTTAAGACATAGTCTGGTGCATCTAACTCAACATTTGAGTAAAACATAGCGTATTTCTGAAGTCCATAGTAATATCCAGTCTTACTGGTAAGTACATTCACAGAATCTTTTAGTTTACCTCCATTGAAGTAATTGCCCACCTCTGTATCCATGTTATAGTCTAGGAAATCTGTAGTCAGGCGTTGATCTCCTTTTGTATAGACGACATTTTCTCGAAGCTTAGAAGTTCTATCCTGCCCGTTATAAATTAGCTTGTTAGAAGTTATGGTTACAGAATCGTCGACAATACGTACATGTCCAAAAGCTTCCATCACATTGTCCTTGACATAGTAGTAAGAACTATCGCAATACATGGTGGAGGTTTTTTGAGAAAAAACCACATTCCCAATTAAGCGTCTTATTTTTTCTCCATTCTCGCGAAATTCAAATAAATCTTCAGCTTTGTATTTGATTCGGTCGGTAGTTTGAGCATGCCCGTTCATTGAAATGAACAAGATGATGAAAACAAATATGGTTTGGACTAACTTCCGCATTCGGCAAAACTAACTTATCAAGTCGTGCAATCTTTACAAAAACAGTTCCATGATTTCATTAAGACCAATGATTTGGTAAATAAAGGAGAAAAAATACTCTTAGCGGTGAGTGGCGGGCTTGATTCTATGGTTATGGCAGAGCTTTTTCGGATTTCAGAAATACCTTTTGCCATTGCTCATTGCAATTATGGATTGCGTGGAGATGAATCAGATGGGGATGAGGCATTTGTAATGAGTTGGGCTGAAAAACATCATGTCAATTGTTTTCTTAAATCAATTGATCTAGGTGATGGATCCATCCAGCTAGCAGCTCGCAATGCGCGATATCAATGGTTCAATGAACTTTGTGTAGAACATGGATTTAATAAAATAGCAACCGCTCATCACCTCAATGATTCTCTAGAAACGGCACTCATTAATTTGTCCAGGGGAACTGGAATAAATGGGATTTCAGGAATCTCCATAAAAAATGGTCAAGTGATTCGCCCACTTTTGTTTGCTACAAAAAGTGAGCTGAATGACTATGCTATGGACATTAATTTGGAATGGAGAGAGGACTCAAGTAATTCAAAAACAGACTACGACCGCAATCATATTAGGCATGACATAGTGCCTCAGTTGACGAAACTAAATCCTTCATTGCATAACACCTTTAAGCTCACAAGTGAGCGTCTTAATCATGCAAAAAATATAATCTCTAAGAGAGTGGGTGAAATAGTAGATGACTATTTAACTGAATCTGGCAATGGTTGGCAATTAGACTTAAGTTGGATTGAGAATACTTCTGATGAATTGATACTTTCTGAAATACTTGTTCCTTACGGGGTGAATTACATTACTGCCAAAGAAATATTTGAAGCACGCTCCATCTCTGGTAAACAATTCCCAACTCAAGATTGGCTAATAACTGTTGATCGTGGAAGTATTTTCATTGAAAGAGTCGACTCAACCGAGGATGTAGATATGGAGTTGGTAGGTCTAGGTGAATATGCTTTGGGGAATGCCAGATTAACGGTAGAGGAAGCATTACCAAGTAGTTTAGAATTTGGAGACCGGAACATTGGTCATTTTGACATGGATGCAATCGAATTTCCTCTTCAAGTTAGAAGATGGGAAAAAGGTGATCGATTTCAACCTTTAGGGATGAAGGGGGAGAAGAAAGTAAGTGACTTTCTCATAGATGAGAAAGTGCCTTTATCTGCTAAGAAGAGTGTGCTTGTTGTTGAATCTGCAGGGGAGATTATTTGGGTAATAGGAAAACGAATTTCAGAGAAGTACAAAATCAAATCCAACACCTCTGGAGTATTGAAACTAACTTTTTTAAATGCATAGAGTAACATTATAAGTGGGTATAACATCATGGTAATATGCTAAACATCATCCACACCTTTAAAACTGCATTTCATAACGCTAAAAGCAATTTATTTCACACGCTTTTGTCCGTACTAGGAATGGTCATTGGAGTTGGTGCTCTAGTAGCCATACTTTCATTGATCGATGGAATGGAAAAGTATGCCCATGATCAGATTTCAAAGACTACATCTCTTGAAAGTATTATAGTTACTTCAATTACTACAAAAAGAGTTGATAACATCTCTGTACGCAAAGAGCATTTTGAATACTTTAATTACGAGACTTTCAGAGAAATCATGGAAGAGTTACCAGATGTTGAAGGTCATTTAAGATATCGTGAATCTGGATTCATTGCTACAAATGATACCACAGAGAGAGGTGTGTTACTTACAGGAATCGTAGATACAAAAAGTGAAAGATATCTTCAGGTTTCAGGAAGGTTTTTGACATTGGAAGACTTATTAGAAAAGAAAACCAATGTGTTGATTTCGAAAGAACTCGCATTAACCCTTGAAATAGATACTTTAAATAAAGCTTCTTATGGAAATATTAAGTTCAAAGAAGTGGATTACAACATAGTTGGGATTGTGGATACACCTTCATCAAACCTTGAGATATTGTGTCCTATATCATTGATAACTGAAGAGCAGTTGATGAATAAACCTCCAAATCTAATATTGATTGCTTCATCTGTTGAAGACGTTCCAAAAGTTGAAGAAGAGGCAAAAAAATTCATTGAAAATAAGTTTGGATCTGATAATAAGGACTTCAGTGTTGTTACCAATGGCTTTCGAGTAAAGCAAGCGAATCAAGGGTTTCTAGTTTTTCGAATAATCATGGGGCTAATTGTCGGTATCTCAGTGCTTGTAGGTGGGATAGGCGTTATGAATGTACTCCTGATATCAGTTACAGAACGTACTGCTGAAATTGGTGTAAGAAAAGCTGTAGGTGCAAAAAGGAAAGACATCGTGCTTCAATTTTTGTCGGAGTCTTTGAGCATAAGCTTTATTGGTAGTTTTCTAGGGCTTGTTCTTGGGGTACTTTTTACACTGGTTGCTGTGCCAATAGTTAAACACTTAACGGAGATGCCATTTGAAGCGGCTTATACGCTAGACACGCTACTTGTAATCATGTGTGTAGCGATATTGGTAGGAATTGTCTTTGGTACTTACCCCGCTATGAAAGCTTCAAAGCTTGATCCAGTAGAGGCAATAAGGCGTGAATAATAGGTTTTGATATTTAATCTTTCCAAGTAGGAAGGGCCAAAAAGAATGTAGTTCCATTTCCAACTTCACTTTCGCATCTAATTTTACCATTCATGGCTTCAATATACTTCTGAGAGATAGTCAATCCTAGTCCCGTAGATGTAACGTCTCCGTTTTTAAGAGGCTTAAATGTTTCGAAAATATAGGTAAGATCTTCTTTATCCATTCCTGGGCCTTCATCTCTAATGAAAATTTCATGTGAACCATTGCTGCGTTGTGCTCCGAGGTAAATCGTAGACTTTTCAGGAGAATATTTTACAGCATTATAAAGAACATTTTCAATCGCTTGAGTTAAATAAATTTTATCACCTCTTATAAATGTTTCTTCTGGAATTTCTGATAGGTCAAATGAGATGTTCTTTTCAGAGGCTGGAAGGCTTTGCGATTCAACATTGTCGGCTAAGACGTCTTTTATTAAAAGCTTCTCTTCAACCACGTTTAGCTTGCGGCTTTCTATTGCACCCGCATCCAAGATTTTATGAACCATATTTCGATAGCCCTGCGAAGATTTTTTTAAGACGCTCACTAGATGATTGAAATCTTCTGGAAGTTTATCCTTGTACTGCTCTAAGATTTGAGAGAGGGACGTTAAGTCATTGATTGGCTTTTTAAGATCATGGGCTACCATGCTCATCATCAGATTTTTCTCTTTGTTTACAGCGGAGAGTTCCTCATTCTTAATCGAAAGATAACTTCCTTGTTTTTCAATTTCCTCCTTCTGTTCGGCCAGAAGAATGTTTTTACGTTTCTTTTGACGATACTGAACATAAAGAATAATAATGAAAGTAAGTGTCAGTGCAATAATTGTTATGAGGCCATTTCTAAGTAATCTTTCTTTTTCTAATTGAGCCTGTTGTTCGCGCAAAGTCACTTCATTCAATTTCAATTGCAGCCGTTGACGTTCTGCAATTTCTTGTGCTCTATGAAGTGAATCTTGAGCAAATTGGAGCTGTTGATTACTATTTTCTAATTCACGATCAGTCTTTGCTTTTTCACTGGCTATGGCCGCAACTTTTTGTTGTGATTCAGACTGAATTTTCTTTGCTTGCTCGTCTCGAAGGAATCGATCTACTGTTGAATACAAATCAAAATATTCAATAGATTTCTCTGAGTCTCCCAATGCTTGATAACATTCGTATAGGATACCGTAGGATCTTTTTGTGAGATTGATATCTTCCAGTTCTTGAGCAATTTCAAGCGCTTCAAGCGCTAAGTCAATCGCTTCTTGATTTTTGCCCAGGCTTTGGCTTACAGACGAAGCATTTATAAGCCCAGAGAGAACATAGTTCTTTTGATTTAATTCTTTGGCAAGAGATATTCCAGAATCGAATGCAGTCAGGGCTTCATCGTATTGTTCATTGTCTATTCGAACCAGTCCCAGGTTAAAATAGGCAGTTTTAATTCCATTTTTGTTACCTACTTTCTCATTATAGGTAATTGATTGCTCAAAGAATGAAATCGCATCGTCGAATTTCCTATTGTTCCAATAGATGTAGGCGATCTTACCGCATACACCCGCGGCATTATCAAATTTTGATTCCTCCAGTGCCTTCTGAAGCGCTTGCTCATACTTGTCTACCTGATTGGCGGCTTCACTACTTAACTCTTGTGCGGTGATGTATGTGGCGATGCAAAAGAAGGCAACACATAAAAATGTCGACTTTCTTAAATTAAGCATGTTCAAATTTAATATTCATCATTCAATATAGAACGAGATTTCTTCCTGATTTTCATTACCTAGCTTGTCTACAACTATTACATTGATATTGTAAAGTGTATTTTTTCTAAAGTTCTCAATTAAGCTTCTGTATGGAAGCTTCGAACCACCGTTTACTTGATAGCTAATCTTGTCTAGTCCAGCACCTTTATCCGTAGAAGAGAGGAACAAAACAACATGTGGAGGATAAACCGGAACAGTTTGTCCATCGACTTCTTTTTGCTTGCCGCTGTTAATACTAAACCTATTGTATACTTCTGGGCCCTTATTATCTACAATGCAGATAAAGGTTTCGGTACTTGAGTTAGAAAGATTATCATAACCATTATAGGTTACGCTATGGAAGCCATCTGATTCAATGCTGAAAGGTTCGCTATATGTAACAGAAGATCCGTTGTCTACCTGATAATCGATTTCTTTAAACCCTGAATCATCATCAGTACCTCTCAGTCTGATTTTTGTTTCCTTGGATATGAAAGTCGTATCCTTTACTATAAATGAAGGTCCAGACACGGAGCTCCTTAAATTGGGCCCCGCCAAATCTACATAGCTTATTAGGTTGTTCTTATCGGAGAATTCGGTTGTTCTTATCCTATTGTTAACCTTGTCCATTACTAGCACTTCAATATTAAGATTTCCTGGTTCAGTCAAGTAGAACGGACTTTCATATAATTTGAATTCACCTCCATTAATGGAGTACTGAATGTCTTTAACGCCTGCCTTATTGTCCATTGCGACAAGCTTGAGTTTAGTTCTTCCTGAATAGTATTCTTTTCCGTTGGCAATGAAGGTATTACCAATGATTTCGTCAATAACCCTAGGAGCTGATTTATCTAGAAAGAAAGTATATGTTTTCTTCTCTTCACTATTGTCAACATCATCTGAAGCAAAATATGTGATTGTATGCTCACCCTCACTCAAATTTGATATCGCGATAGGCTTTGAATACGCATACGTTCTGCCTTCATCGATGCTGTAGAAAATTTTAGGATTGTCGGTGTTATTGTCTGTAGACTTCAGCAAAATTGCTGATCTTGCAGAAAGTACATCTTCTGATTTATCTCCATCTATTGATAGTGAGCTGACCGGCGCGGAATTGTCAATCATCACGGTAACTGAAGATATTTCTTCTACATTGCCCACATTGTCTACTGAATAGTATTTAATGATTGAAGTTTTTTCATCTACAAGGCTAATTGGGCTAGTATACTTACTAAATGCTCCATTATCCATTGAATAGTAAATAGCCTCTATTCCAGAAGTCTCGTCGCTTGAAGACAAAGAAAATTTGCCAGCTTGCATAATAACTTTTCCATCAATATTTGCCAACTTTTCAGATTCATAATCAATACTGGTAACCGGTGGCTTACTGTCCGCATATAATTCAAAGATTACTTCAGCTTTTGGATAGACTACTTCCTTTGTCTCTGGGTCCACCTGCCACGGCGAACGGATTGTATTGTATCCTTCTGAGTCGAGATACATGGGGCTACTGTATTTCGGGGTTTTTCCTTCAAGGACTTCGCTGTCACTTCCTTCTCTATCTGTGGAGACGCTGAGGTAAACTGGTAGTGCCTTATTTACATACACTTTACCTTCTTCGTCTTTGTAAATTTTCTTTTTATGCTTGGCGTGATCTTGGGCGAATAAATCTGTTAAGAAAAGTGGCAAAATTAAAAAACAGCTGATTTTAAAGCTCATGGTTGATTTATGGTTATTTAGTGGTACTCGATCACTAATATATACCGTGTAGAAGTCCTTCGTTTTTTTTATAAGACGGAAAGGAATGCGGAATCGACCAACAAGCGTATAAAACGATGAAGGGTTTTTTTTGAAAAGCTGTTTTTTTATAAAATCTTCTTAACTCTTCCTACAATACCGTCTTCTAACATTACTTTAATTCCATGAGGATGACTAGAAGATTTTGTGAGGATCTTTTTAACGATTCCATCCGTCAATTCTCCAGAGCGCTGATGGTGCTTTTGAACAACAGACACCTCAATGCCTATTTTAATGTTACTGCGATTGGTGCCTTCCATTATTATGCTTTTAGTTTCATTTGAATCAGCTTAAATGCTGAGAAAACAACCCAAACAAAGTTCACAGCTACAAAAGGAAATGCGCCATTCATATAGGCATTGTATAAAAGGAGCAAGGATCCAATTAAGTTAAGTAACAGGTAAGTATTTGACTCAGCGTGAATTTTCTGGAAGATGTTTAAGGCAAATCCAATCAAAAGACATCCAGCTCCAAGCCAGCCGATTAGTTCGAGTGTAGACATAATTAGAAACTATTGGATAGCGAATGTAGAATGCTTTTTTATAAGTTCTTAACCAATCTCAATTTATATATCTCTGCTTCCAACTTTTTATATAAATGCAAAAAAAGGACGAAATTGATTTCGTCCTTAGTCTTTTACAAATGCGTTTCTTTATCTCGTTTTCAAAGATTTCCAGTTTTCATTGGCACTCTTCAGCATATTCTTATGTCCTTTTTCATTCCATACCTGAAGCGCATCCACTTCTATGCTATTTAAGAACAGGTAGTATTTGTCATCTTTTACAATAAACTTGTTAGGATCAACTCTGAATTTAGCTCCGATTGCTATACCTGTAGCACACCATCCTCCAAATTGGGGTTGATATTTGCTCGGATTGGCATCGAAAGTCTTTTTTTGCTCAGCAGAGGTGAAAAAATATTTGATTCCATCTATCTCTGAGACAAACTCTTTTGATCCACGTTGTGCCAGTTGTAAATCAAGATATGAAACTGGACTATAGCCATTTAATGCTATTTTACTGTCGTCTGTATTGTTTGCTTGTGCCGATGCTCCAAGGGCACTAATTATCATTAGTAAAGTTGCTATTTTTTTCATTTCAGTGGATTTTAATTTTGAAAATATGTTTCGTCTACAACCTCATTGTCCTGCCATACACGTCTAATCACTTCATGCCATTTGATTACACTTCCGTCTTTCATGTTGAAGTGAAACCTAAATTCAGACATACTTACATTGTCGCCCACTGAGCTATTCAATAGCGTGATTTCGTTAACTTGAGCAATACTGCCAACAAAGCCAGTAAGCTTATCAATCGCCTGTTGTTTGGTTGTGGTTTCTGAACCATCTACATCTCTGGTTCGGGCATCCCCATTAAAAAATTTATCGACCGCCTGAGGGATTTCTCCTCGCAATACCATGTCGTCCATTTGTGATACTAATTCTTGCATTGTCTTATTTGTTTGTTGCAATGCAAATCACGCCTATAACATGGCCTTACTGTTTACAAAAATGTCCCATTAGATGGTACAATCTGAGAGTAGTTCCGATGGAGAACTACCGGTTTTATTTTTAAAGAACGCAGAGAAGTGACTGACTTCCTCAAAACCTAGGTGAAATGCAAGGGATGATACAGATTGCCCTTGAAGCAATCCTTCAGAGGCATGTTTTACCAGTTCGTCACTAATCAATTGTTTCGGACTGGCACCTGTATTGCTCCTTACAATTCGATTTAAAGTTTTAGGGGTTACGTTCAATTCATCAGCGTAATAAGATACATTATGATGATACCGGATTTTTTCAGATAAAAGTGATCTGAAATTTTTAACTAAAAGATTTTCTCTCGGTTTTAATTCAATGCTCTGGATGAAATCTCCAGGTGATTGATCGGTATGGTTTTTAAAAAATCGGCAGAAGTAAGAAGGATCTTTAAACCCCAACTCGTACGTTGTTTCTTTAATAGATCCTGAGAAATCATAAAGTGATTGACGTGCTCTATTGATGAGTTTGTGATTCTTCCACTGAAAAACTGTAAGTTTTAAGCTTTTTTTTGAAAGTCTTTGCACATCCTTAAATGACAGAAAGCTATTCACATCCAATTGAGCTTCAATGTTATTTTCCAACCAATCATTTGCATCAAATAGTAATTCTAATTCATCTTCTTTGGTATTAAATGGATTCAATGCCATCCATTTTTGGCTAGAGTAGTCCAACACTTCCTTTGTGCTTATAGATTTAATTTTCGAATCGGCATTGACATGACCTAGCGTAATAACTTGAGAAAAAAGATATCGATAGTGCAAGGGATCTTCTTTATCTAATCTTATCCGATGGCTTGTTGGATCTGCATTAAAATACTGCCCAATCGGTATGAATATAGCAGATTCTTCCTCGAAGTAGTAAGTCTTGAAATTTAGTTCAAACGAAGAATTCTTAGGAAGCAAAAATACATAGGGGCAATCGCTCTTTTCCATACTTGTACAAAGTACGAAATGCTGAATTGGATGTATGATAATTTCCTTTAAACCATACGACTATGTCATTATTGCGTCACAAATTGGATGGTTCTACTAAGACGACTTCTTCTTTTTCGACGATTACCTGTCCAGCAGGGGCACCTTTCATCTTTCTTACAAATTTTTTCAAGGTGTAGATTACTGGACACAGGGAGTCTGTTTTTCTTTTAGAGTTGGCCGCTGCTAATGCAGCCGCTGTCTCAATTACCTTTGTAGGGAAATTTTGTCCAGGCTTTTGTCTAATTATCACATGAGATCCTGCAACATCTTTTGCATGAAGCCACAGGTCATCTTTGTTTGCGACCTTAAGCGTTAATTCGTCATTGGCTTTTGCATTTCTCCCAATAAAAATCTGCCAACCTTCGTATTCAAATTCGTGATAGGGAAGGTTTTCGATCTTGGCTTTTTCTTTCTTACCAAGCCCATGATCCTTCAAATACCTTCTAAGCTCTTTTACATCATTAATTTCCTGTAGGTGGAGTATTTGACGACTAAGCTTATCAATAAGCTTCTCTTTGACTTTAATGTTTTCTTTTAGGGTATCAATTTCCTGATGTCTGTTCTTAGCTTTTCTATATAGAGATTCAGCATTCTTTTGAGGGCTTAATTCACGATTTAGTTTTATCTCTATTGGCTTATCTGTGTAAAAATCGTGGAGTACAGCTTTAGAGAGACCTGTTTGTAAACTGTTGAGATTGGCCATTAAAATATTTGCAACTTCATCCGGGCTTCTTGCATTCTCTACTTGAGAGAGTTTTGTGTTGGTCTTGGAAATGTAGCTTTCCGATTTTTTTATTTTCTGTTTTAGCTTATTGATTCCTTCGGCTTTTTCTTTCTCAAAGTAGAAACTTCGAACGGTTTTATTGTAGAGCCAGTTGCTTGCTTCGATGGCACTGCTTAACCTGTTATCGCTTTCCTCGAGCAGGCTTATTGATGGACCTTCGTGAAGAAATATTGGGTTGCTATCTAGTTTCTCTAGCAAGGAGTTGAATTGATCCCATTTCTTTTTTTCAGGCAGCTCATAGAATAAGCTATTCTCCAAATAGGCTTTAACCTCTTTGCCTAATGCCGGAATAAGATTCGTTGGACTTTGATTACATGTTTCAAAATTTTGCTTCGATATATCCAACTCTTTGTTTAAATCTGAAGGGATAAGTTCGAAATCTGAAGCTAAGCTTTTTCTAAAAAGATTAACAATTTCACCGTTCTTCTCATGCAAAATATTGCCTCTTCTGGCATGCATTTTGAAAATGAGCGCCTCATGATTGAATACAATTTGAAAAGATCTTTCGAACTGGAATACCTTAACTCCAATCACTTCTTTGTCGAGTAGATCAGGGAACAGATCAACACTGTTTTTGCCAGCTCGCGCAAATTCATGAGGAAATGATAAAAGGGATACATTCGGATCGAGGTTAGCCCGTAGCACAAACTCTTTTTCTTGATTTCCGAAAATTAGAATTAGCTCATCTTTATTTTGAGAGAAGCATGCCAATAGGAGAAGTCCTTTTAAAGATTCTTCAAGCTCAGGAGCTAGCCGTTTTAGAAAAAAATAATTGTGAAACATGACAAAAGGTCAATCAAATGTCAATTCTAATCCATCCCAGGCAATTTCAATATTTTCGGGGAGTTCGTTGCTTACTTCTGAATGAAGACCCATAAAATGGCCAATGTGTGTTAAATAAGCTTTTTCAGGATTCAATTCCTGTAATACTTCTATTGCTTCGCTCAACGAATAGTGACTTATATGCTGTTTTTTTTGCAAGGCATTCAAGACAATCACTTTTGACCCCTTGATTTTCTCCTTTTCCTCATCGGAAATATGATTTGCATCTGTGATGTAGGTAAAATCTCCAAATCTAAAGCCTAGCACAGGCATTTTGTAATGCATCACTTCAATCGGTACTATTTTTTGCCCGCTTATTTCAAATGGGTTTTTGGTAATAGCATTTGTAGCCACTTGAGGAACTCCAGGGTATTTTGTTTCAGCAAAAATGTAAGAGAATTCCTGCTTTAATCGCTCCAAGGTAAAATCAGTAGCGTATATCGGCATGTCTCGTTTTTGAAGAAAATTATAGCTTCTGATATCGTCCATCCCTGCAGTGTGGTCCTTGTGAGAATGTGTGAAAAGGACCGCATCAAGATTATTGATTCTTGCTCTAAGCATTTGTTGCCTAAAGTCCGGACCTGTATCTACAACTATATTCAGGTCTCCGTATTGAACAAAGATTGAGGAACGCAATCGGTTGTCACGATGATCAATGGAGGTGCATACTTTGCAGTTACAACCAATAACGGGTACTCCTTGAGAGGTACCAGTGCCTAGAAAAATAACCTTCACAGCTGAAGTTGATTATTAGTGATCTCTGAGTATAACTTCTTATTATTTTCGCTTAGACGAGTAGTGTCTATTTTGATGGATCTAATGATCTCTATTAGGCTATTAACCTTTCCTTCGAGGGCAAAAAATTTATTAACCACAGCAACCTTACTTTCATTTAGAATGCAATATCCAGATTGGAAATTTCCTTTTTCATATCTGAGTATATAGTCAGTTTCAGACATAATGTCTTCTAGCTTATTCAGAAAGTGATTGGTGTACTTAATCGTCATCCGTATATTTTTTTACCATTTCTACCACAGAATCATAGTTAAGTGGCTTTGGTATAAAGGCATTTATGCCGACTTGTTCAAAGTCTTCCATTGTATAGTTATTCGCATTTCCTGTTATGGCCACAATTGGAATATTTTGATTGACACCAGGTGTGCTTCTTATTTGTTTTGCACACTCCATTCCATCCATAACTGGCATGTGAATATCCAAAAGGACTAATCCAAATTCGTCCTTTGCAAGCAGATCAAGCACTTGCTGTCCATTCTTAACAGAAGAGATCTCATAATTCAATTGAGATAAAATCTTCTTAGTTAGATTTTGGATCACACTGCTGTCTTCGGCAACTATTATTTTTTTACTCATCGGTGACTAATAGGTTTTGGCTACTCTCTTTGAATTCTTGGAACAACGTCCTCAGATGTTGTACCTGACTTTCCAGTCCCTCAAATTTATTTTCTTTTAATCGTTTTTCAATATTAGCAGCTTGTTTAGATAATTTTTCTATTCCAAGAGTTCCTGCGTTCCCCTTCAAGGTATGCAATTCCCCTTTCATCTTATCGTATTGCTTCTTCTTTAAAAACGCTTCGGTATTGCTAACCAAGTCTGTGGCTTCTTGTTCGAATTCTATCAAAGTCGCTTCAATTAGCTCCTGACCACCAAACTTAGCAAGCTGATTTAACGTGTTCTGATTAATTGCTAAATCTTCTGTTTTTTCAACGAATGCTTCTATGGAAACTTCAATTGGTTTGAAGTCAACCCATTTTTTAATTTTATCGATAAGCATTTCAGCCTTTATCGGTTTAGCTAGATAATCATCAAGCCCAGCATTCAGAAACCTTTCTCGATCTTCTTCCATGGAGTAGGCAGTCATAGCAATGATTGGAGTATTCCCTCCATGCTCGAGCTTTCTAACTTCATTCGTTGCTTTAATTCCATCCATCTTTGGCATCTGAATGTCCATGAAGATGAGGTCATATTTTTCTGATTTAACCTTTTCAATAGCATGAAATCCATCATAAGCCTCATCTACCTGACATCCTGACTTTAGCATAATACTGCTCGCCACTTTACGATTTACGTCATTATCATCTACTAGGAGAATTTTGGGTTGTTTGCCTGTAAATTCTTTTGTGAATGGTTTGTCCGGCTGAATGGTCTTGATTTCATCTGGAGAAACTTCTTGCCCCATAAAGGTGAACCAAAATGTGCTACCCAGGCCAGGCGTTGAAACTACTCCAATTTCACCTTGCATGGATTTTACCAATTCCCTTGAAATAGCAAGCCCAAGTCCTGTGCCTCCAAAATTCTTCGAGCTACTGTTGTCTAGTTGGTGGAAGCTTTGGAAAAGACTTTTTTGATCTTCTTCAGAGATGCCAATCCCAGAATCTTTAATGGCCACCTTAAATATGAACTGTTTACCACGTTTTTTAACCAGGCGAATACTCATGTTAATGTTGCCCTTGCTTTCACTGAACTTAATAGCGTTCGATGTAAGGTTAGATAATACTTGTATCAGGCGTGTTTCGTCTCCTAAAATCCATTCTGGGATCTTTTCATCTATATGGTAATAAAGGTTGTTGTCTTTAGAAGATGCTTGTTGAGAGAAGAGGTCATAAACTTTCTCAATGGTCTTGATCAAGTGAAGTGGCTGCTCTCGCAGATCCATTTTACCTGCTTCGATCTTGGACAAGTCAAGAATGTCATTGAGAATATTAAGTAAGGTTTGTGATGACTTGTTAATTGTCTTTACATATTCAGACTGTTCTAAATCCAATGTAGTGCTAGCCAGTAGATCAATCATACCAATGATGCCATTCATGGGTGTTCGAATCTCGTGACTCATATTTGCCAGAAACCGTTCCTTAATTTTTAGGGAACGTTCTGCCATATCTTTTGCTCTTTTTAGCTCCTCATTGGTTTCTTTCAGTTTGGAAATGTCTCTTGCTACACCTTCAATTTCAGCAGAGCCATCTTCCTTATTGATTACCCGAATATTGAAGAAAAATTGAAGTGTATTCCCATCATAGGTTTTTAAAGCACCTTCGACGTTTCTTATTCGTTGCTCTTTGTCTATCCTTCTTCCAATCTCTAATACTTGCCTTGCTTTAACCGCATAGTCCATCACATTTGTGTTGATAACATTTTTAGGCTCATATCCGAGTACTTCTTGAACAGAAGGGCTAATCATGGTTAAAATCCCATCTGTATCACATCTAAAATAAATGTCCTGAAAAGATTCGAATATTGTTCTGAATTTCTCCTCACTGGCAATTATCGCACTCTCTGATTCTTTTTTCTCAGTAATGTCGTTTGCTATAATGGAGAGTTCTTCAATTCGTCCATTGTGCAGGAAAATAGGGTTTACAAACACATCCCGCCAAACCATTTTCCCAGATTTGTCAAAGTTGTTAGTTTGAAAGTTTATGAACTTTCCGGTAAATGCTTCATCGTATTTGGAAGACCAGAACCCTTCTACTTCTTTGGATAGATCCTTTGAGACTTCTTTAAGACTAACGCCTATTTTGGGCTTTTGACCATAGTATCTCTTAAATGCAACTTCATAGTTTTGGTTGAAAGATGTAAATCTAAAGTCTTTATCGACGGACCAAATTTCGTGCGTACTACTATCAAATATGGCACCTAGAGTTGCAGCCTGATTTTCTATCTTTTCTTCTTTCTGTTGCCGTTCCATGGCCAGACTTATCTGTCCCCCGATATAATCTAGAAGCTCTAAGTCTTTGTTGTTGAATGCACTTTGATCGTTATAACTGCATATGGACATGACTCCCATCTCTGAGGCAGTCCTGATTATTATACCCAACCATATTTTAGGTATCGGATCTTTGAATTTGATGCCTAATTGTTCGCTTATTTTTTCGATACCATCACTGTAGACGATCAGCGAGCGATCGCGCTGTACGGTATATTCCATAAGCTTATGATCAACGTCGAAAGAAAATTCAGATGAATCAGATTTTTCATTGATGCAAAAAATCTGTCTGTATTCTTTGCCTTCTTTTAATGAAATATGAAAGTTCTGAACCTTCAGCATTTGATTCAGCTGATGGTATATGTTTTTGTATAGCTGTTCTAGGTCATTCTCAGTAATCGTGATGTTCGCGATTTGATAGTAAAGACTCTGTGCACTTTCAGCTCTGATTCGCTCAGTAATATCATAAAACACACATCGATATTCTACTGGCTCATCGTTTTCAAAAACTGATGTCAGCTTACCTGTAACGTAGATGTTTTTCCCTGTTTTAGAAATTAGTACTGTTTCAAACCTTTCGAATCTGCTTCCTGCAGTAATTTTTAAAATGTTTTGCAATGCACCCCTTCGGTAATCGGGATGTACAACCTCAAGAAATTTCAGATCAGTGATTTCATCCTCTGTGTAGGATAGTTTGTTTTTGACAGCCTCATTTGCAAAACGTATTTCTCCTGTTTTCCTAAAAATGGTAATCAGGTCATTAGAATTGTCAAACAGGTCCTTCAGGTTTTGATTGGTTTTTTCAACGAGCGTATAATAGTCTCGCTGCGTATTGTCCAATTGTCCCTGGAGATTGGCAATTTTCTTTTTCAGCTCATCGATATCATTTTCCACTTCTGCCATATCGAATAAAATTAGGCATTTTAGCAATTACAAAAGATGACTAAATCCAGCAAACCAATATTAATTTCTATTGTAGGGCCTACTGCGGTTGGAAAGACTGCACTTGCAATAAAACTGGCTCAGTGGCTGAACACTGAAATTGTGTCCGCGGATTCTAGGCAGTTCTACAAGGAAATGTCAATAGGGACGGCTAAACCGTCTTCTGAAGAACTAAAAGCTGTGCCTCATCATTTTATTGATTCTCATTCCATTGATACACTTTACAGTGCCGGGGAATTTGGAAGAGATGCTACAAATAAAATTGCTGAATTGCATGAAAAAAATCAGTTTGTCATAGCTGTTGGAGGCTCGGGGTTATATCTAAAAGCACTGTGGGAAGGGTTTGATGAGATGCCGTCAGTAAAACCTGAGATTAGAAAAACTTTAAATGAAGAGTTGAATAGAGATGGGCTAGATAGTCTTCTATGTGAATTGAAGGAAAAAGATCCCGAATATTTTGACAGTGTAGATCGGAATAATGGACAAAGAATAGTTAGGGCTTTAGAGGTCATTCGAGAAACAGGTAAGCCATTTTCTTCATTTCGAATCAAAGAAAAAAGAGAGCTTCCATATCAAAACATTAAAATTGGTTTGAATATGGATCGTGAATTACTCTTTTCAAGAATCAATGAGCGAATGGACATTATGCTTGATAATGGCCTTTTAAAAGAAGCTGAGGAATTACATGCGTACCGTAATCACAATGCACTTCAGACAGTTGGTTATTCGGAGATTTATGGCTTTATGTCTAAAGAATATGATTTTGAAGAAGCTGTACGACTATTAAAGAGGAACAGCAGAAGATACGCTAAAAGGCAGCTAACATGGTTTAGAAAATACGAGGATATTAACTGGTTTGAACCTGATGATGAGGAGCAAATAAAAAATCTTATCAAAAAGACGCTTCTCTGAGTAGATTGATTTGTGTTGATTTGCTTCAGCTAATGGAACTTAACCGTAAAATTCTAATAATTTCATACTACTGGCCACCAAGCGGTGGTGTAGGCGTTCAAAGATGCACGTCACGCGACTCTGCTGAAGCGTCGATCTCGCGCTGCGCTGGCGAAGCGCGTCCGGACCCTTGTCGACGCCGGCGTCCTGCGT
>CAZWLS010000014.1:0-26786 GCA_964634415.1 uncultured Roseivirgaceae bacterium
AAAATAAAAGGGATTGTAGGTGTGATTTATGATATCACGACAGATAAACTTCTTCAAATGCAGTTGGAATCATCCCTTGAAGAAAAGAATGTTCTGATTAAAGAAGTGCATCATCGTGTTAAAAACAATATGCAGCTTATTTCCTCAATCTTGGCGCTTAAATCTTATGATTTAGAGGATGATAAATCTAAGGCCATTTTCAATGAAGTTAATGACAGAATCAAAGCGATGTCTGTGATCCATGATAAGTTGTATACCTTCTACAATGTATCTGAAATTAATATTGGAGAATATCTTCAACATATTGCTCAAGAACTTCAGATTCTTCAAGGTTCTTCTACAATAGCTATTGAAGTTGATTCTGAATACATCATTCTTGATGTTGAAAAAGCCCTATTGATTGGATTGATGGTCAGCGAAATGGTCGGAAATGCAATTAAGCATGGATTTGAGATTGGTCAAGAAGGAAGAATTTCAATACGATTCTCAAAGGAAGGAGATAAATTTTTGCTGCGTGTTCTTAATGACGGTAAAAAGATCCAGGGTAAGGTTTTGGAAAGTAGTACTGGTCTGGGTGTTTCTCTGGTTAAGACGTTTGTAAAACAACTTGGAGGTACTGTTGAAGTCGACAGCGAAAACGGGCTTAGAGCGAATTTCTAAAATCAGCGGAATACTCAAGAAGTGTCTGTATAAGACCACTTGTTGTTTTGGAGCCAATCTTCCTCATTACATTTCCTTTATGCGCGTTTACCGTGCGTACACTAAGATCTAATTCCGTTGCAATTTCTTCATTAGTTAAATCTTTCATCATTAGCAGCAAAATCTCATTTTCTCTATCCGTAAGTGATTTTATTTTTTCTGCGACTTCATTGGCCTTGTTGGAAAACAACATTCCAATCATGGTTTCATTGTAGTAGATATCTTTCTCCAGAGATACCTGAATCGTTTTTAAAATATCGGAAGCTTCCATTGAAAGAGAAATGATTCCATTGATATCGTATTGAGAGGTGTATTGGATTAGCGCAGGTCTTAAATCAAATCCAAACAGAACTGTAGGAATATCTCGCTGATAATCGTTCATTTCTGAAGGTGAAATAGTTTCAGAGTCAACAATTAATAAGTCTAGGGACTCAGAAAATTCCATTGCCAAAGAAATTGTCTTGGGACATATTTCATCTAGCAATAAGTATAGATAGTTAGACAGTGATGCATTTTTAGATACGATAAAAATCTCTTTCATATTCTAGAACCCTTTCTTAGCGCTTTCCATTGTAATATCTCACAAAAACTTATAAATTGATAGTATTCGATAATACCTATGGGAAAAATTTTAGTCGCCGAAGACTCGCTCATTGTAAACCAACACATTAAACATGCATTAGAATCAGGCGGACATGAGGTAATGTCAGTCTATTCAGGGAAAGAAGCGGTTAAAGTTGCTTCAGATGAAATTCCTGATCTAATACTCATGGATATCATGATGGAGACCAATTCGGATGGAATTGATGCTGCATTTGAGATCAAGCAAAGCCTTGATATTCCAATTATTTTCCTGACCGCGCTTACTGACGAGCCAACTATTGAAAAGGCAAAGTTCAGCCTTCCTTATGGTTATGTTGTAAAGCCGTTTAATGAAGCAGAGCTTTTATCCAATATTGATGTCGCGCTTTATAAGGCCAAGGCAGAAAAGAAGATCAAAGAAAATAGTGAGCTGTTTCAGGCCATTATTAATTCAATAGATAAGGCGATCTTTTTGCTCGATTCGAAGCGCACAGTCAAATATGCAAATTCAATAGTTGAAGAAATTACTGGAAGGTCATTCGATCAACTGATGGATAGAGACATTAATGATATTTTATGCTTTGTTGATTCCAGTGGAAAAGCCCATCCGGATATTGTAGAAATAGAGGATGCGGGAGAAATGGAATTAATGCTGGGTGATTCAGACAATGTTTATGGAGATTTCTATTCTCATAATGTCTCTCTTGATGAAGAGTATAAGTTGTTCTTTTTTAAAGACATAACGGAACGAGTGCGGATTCGGGAGGCAGACGAAGATATTAAAAATCGAAGATTGCTTTCGTTTATCGAAGGACAAGAAAAAGAACGAGAGCGAATTGCACGAGATCTACATGATGGAGTAGGGCAGATAGCTAACATGATAAAGCTAGCAGTGAAAAAAGGCGAGTCAGAAGAAATTGTGGTCGATATGCTTGATCAATTTCTTGATGAAATGAGGAAAGTTACAGATGGTCTGTTGCCTACCTTATTGAGCGACTTCCCAATAGATGCCTGTTTGAAAAAGATTGTAGACCAAGCAAATAAAAGCTCAAATATCAATTTTGCCTTGCAGGCCCAGGACCTTCCCGAATTAGATATGAAGCTAAAAGTAAATATCTATCGAATTTCTCAGGAAAACATTTCTAATATCATCAAGCATTCTGAAGCTTCAGCTGCTTCTATTCAGTTATATGGATTTGATGATCATATTCAGATGACTATCGAAGATGATGGAGTAGGCTTTGAGATGGGAGATTATACAGATGACACCTCGCATCATGGGCTTCAGAACATTTTATTCAGGGCAGCGGTTTTAAATGCAGAATGTAACATTGATACTAAGAAAGGTTCAGGTACTTTTATTAGTTTAAAGATTCCATATGAAAAAGACTAAGCTATTTCTTGTTGAAGATCATGAGCTAGTGCGCAAGGGCGTTCGTAGTATCATTGATATGGATCAAACCATTCAAATTATTGGTGAATATGACCGAGCCTCTAAAGCTATATCAGCTCTAGATGAAGGGAATATTCCAGATATTATTCTTATGGATATCTCTATGCCCGAGATGACAGGATTGGAGGCATCTAAGCTTATTGGGGAAAAATATCCCGATATCCGAATAATAATTCTGAGCATGTATAAAGATGAAGAATATGTGATGGAGGGTTTGAATTTTAATATTGCCGGATATGTAGTTAAGGATAGTGTGGCCGATGAAATTTTAGTAGCCATTGAAAAGGTGCTTGATGGTGGAAAATTCTTTAGTAGGGAAGTAATAGATACAGCCCTCAAATCAAAAAGGAGAAGAAAAAAGCTGAAAGCGTCCAATTAACCAAGCGAGAAGTAGAAGTTCTAAATGATATCTCGGATGGATTGAAAAGTCAAGAAATTGCCGATAAGCTCTTTATTAGTGAGCGTACGGTGGAGGCACATAGAGGTAATATCATGAAAAAGTTGAATGCAAAAAATATGGCCGAATTGATCAAAAAAGCCATGAATTTGGGGCTGATTCAGTCCTAAATTTTAGTTAAAATGCCTAAGTAAAGAACAGTATTTACCATAAACCAATTCTTCTTGTTAAATCATACATTTGATTGAGATTGTGTCTTTCTTCTTATAAACCACCGCATTTTAGGACAGATTGATATTAAAGCTATGATTATTTCGAATACTCATCAGGTAATAGATGCACTTAAGAAAATGGTGCCAGGTGGTTTTGTTTTCGTGATGGACACAACCGACCGATCATTTGTATATAAGTCTTCTGAAGATCATAAACAGTACGAGCAGCATGTGATTTCGTTAGATCGAATCCATGGTATTGATACATTAACCAAATCCACTGATTTTTATACCCATGAGAGTGATCAGTCAATCGTGAAGCTCAAGAGGATTGGTCAAAATACTTTTATGGGACTTTGTGCTTCTAAACATAAACTCTCCGAGGATCAGTGGAGCTATGCTGATGGATTCTTCCAGTGATTTCGTTACAGAATCTTGATTTAGGAATACATCAATGATTCAGTTGGATTGATTTTACTTTTTAGCGGCTCCAAATACTTAAGAATGCGTGTGTCTCTTACATCATTGTGCGATTCATTCAAATCATTAAAAGCATCTAATGAGGTATCTCTTGATCTCATCACGTTTTGCCTTGTTCTATACTCTTCGTATGATTTGGAATAATAGTGATTGATTTGGATAGGAATCTCTTCAAAGTCTGTCAAAATTCCGCCACCCTTGAAACTCTTATATCCCCACCTGTGAGAATTATAAATATATCGGTTAGAGGAAAGGAAATCACCATTCGCGGCATCTTTATAATTGGAATATTTTTTTTCCCTTCTTAGGTAGTTTTCGATTATTAAACCGTCTGGCTTAACCAAATGACCATTGTTTCCAAAATTGAATCGATATACCCGGTAACCTTTTACTCTTTTTGTGTCGAGAGACCTAAGCCAGTCTTTTATATCAATATCCTTTTTCGCCAATAGAAATTCGTCAATATCTAACTTTTGAAGCCACTGGGTTTTAGATCTGTAATTCTTCGCCGCATGGGCATAAGCTATATGACTTTTATCACGTTCCCAGAATTGCGTGCGTTTATCATGCTTTGTCCCGTCAAAATGTGTCCAAGAATGGCGAGTCACGATACCAGCTTCTTCATAAGGCTTTAAAATCTTCATTGCCTCAATTCCACCATCTTGATCGTACATATAAAAATGATCAACACCCAAGAGTATGTGATATTCAATCCATTCTTTTAAGTATTCGTTTTCATTTTTAAAGACAGAAACGGTTGATAGCAGATGTTTCTTCATGGGGTGATTTTAAATGTTGTGGTAAACAAAAATGGCACATCTGGTGTGCATATGATAATCTTGGCGGCAATTATAGATGAAAAATGAATTATTTAAGTTGAATTAGATTATTTCATGGTACTGAGAAATAGTTGTAAAGATTATTGCTATGATGGATATTCTTTTTATCCATTGTTTGAGTAAGAAGATACCAATATTTGAATTAATCGGTGGGAATGTTGCCCACTTTCTAAATATTCTGGCAGCTTTTTCCAAGCCATTAAACCAGTTGTCCCTTTGGTTCCTTGCTTTTGTTGTGTCATATCCACTAGTAGTAGGATGATATACTTCTATTTCATAATCTACAACAGATTTTAGTCCTTGCCTCATTGCTAGGTATCCAAGGTAGACATCCAATCCCCAGCCGATTTTATTAATATCAACGTCTATGGGGCACATTTTTCTCAACAAACCTAGTCTTACTGCAAAGCAAAATCCTTCTACAAAATTTACCTGTCTTAAACCTTTACCATATCCAGATACCATTTGTTTGTGCGGAGAATCGTTGGCGCATGGTGCATATACTGCGATGTCTGAATGTGAGAATGCAAATTTTACCCTTTCTATAGATTTTGAGTAGTCATCAATGACTACATCAGAGGCTATAAAGTAAATTATGAAATCATCAGACCGGTCATGAAAGTATTCGAATACAGCGTTGATTAATCCACTGTAATAGACATTTGGTAGTAAAATATCGAAATAAGATTTTTGACGTTCTTCTAACTTTGATCCACTGTCAAGAGCCATAAAATCAATATGTGGTGAGAAACCTGTCTTGTGATTTTTTACATTTTCACTGTGGTTATGATTGATTGATACTACTACCATGGGGGATGCTTAAATCAGTGATTCATTTCCGTTTCACGTTTTTTTCTAAAAACCTCACGAGCTGTTTTCCCTTCATTGTCTTCAGGGCCTGTATTAGGCCCTTTGTCAACTGAATGCACGATACCATGCCCTTCTTCTATGAGCTTAGCTGCGGGAAATGGTAGTCCTTTCCACTCCAAAATAAGTGGCCCAGAGGGAAATGCAAAATGACCCATGCTAAAACCTGAGGCAAGAGTGGCCATAGAGAAATAAACATCTTCAGAAAGGGTGCTTAACCTGCTCAATGATACGTTTAAAGCACCTATTTGCTCCATAGAGATTATGCAGTTGCGAGTAAGAAAGTAGGCGCCGCCAAAGACATTATCTCCTCTGACATATCCATTTTTTTCTGCCTTTCTAAGCATGTCGGTCCATTGCGGCGAAAGGTGAAATAAACGTCGAATCCATGAAGTTTTCCTGGATATTGTATTCTCATGATTTTTAAAAGACCGCGGGCGATTGTAATCAACTTCATAAACTCCGAACATGCCCACTTTTTGGTTTCTTTGGTGATAGTCTAGGGCCTGGTTCAAAACGCCAGGGTTTATGATTAATGCATCGACATCTAGTTTTAAAAGAATTGGAGCATCAATATTCGAAAGAAAATAACGCAATCCCTTAGCAATAGAGTAATTCATCCGATTGCGACCTCTATTTTTTTCGTTCCTGATAATATGCCAGTTGTTTTTTTTGTGTTTTAGCAAAGACTTATCCAATCGATGCTTAGTGCCATCATCTACTAGAATTAACTCAATGTTTGCTTTGCAATAGTGCTCTACAGAGTGAATGGTGTCTAAGACGATTTCTGCAGATTCAACACATAATATTAGAATAGCAGCATCAGCTTTCATTTTTTTACTTTTCAGAATTCTGAAAATAATCAGTTGGGTTTACCATATTTTTTTACCCAATACTTGTATGAACGTAACCCTCTTTCGTTTTTTATTTTCCCTTCAGTGAATTTAAGTGTTTGTGAATTATCAATGTTAGCCATTTCCCCGTTACCTGACCCAATCCACATTTCACATCCATATCTATTTGATGAATGTTTTTTTGATGGAATCTTGGGGTGATAATTCTCTGCATAATTAGTGGGGTCTTCCAAGGTCTTGATATAGTTTGAATTTGCAAACCAAAAATTGCCAGAGTAATGTGGTAAATACAACCCATCTCTATGATAATTGATATATCGTACCCCTGATGTATCTGCATCTTTGAGGCAATGAATATGGTCTTTCCATCTAGTTAAAGTCCAGTAATTCAGTGTTTCTCGCCACAGTCTATTTGATCTATTAAATGGCCTAGTTACTCCTTTGGTATGTATATATCCTATTATCTCATTCTGGTCTTTTGTCTTTGCATATTTCCATAGTTGGTGGAGCGTGGGTACTTCGTATTGATCCAGATTATCCTTTTCAAGGAAATTCTTAATAAGCTTGCAGTCTGGTATTTCTGACACAAGACTTTCATGCTCAGAAACTATTTTCTCCCAATTGTTGATTTTGGCTATATGATAGAAGATTGTGATCATTCAAATTTTCTTTTTAGCCGTTCGAAACTTTTAAGCCCCTTAAATCTCGTTACCTGTCTTAAACGCTTTATTGGATAGTTATCTACTATGCCCATTTTTGGATTCCCAGATCCAATCCAAAACTCACATCCAAATCGCTTTGGGTCACTATTATCGGGATTGTATGACACTCCAAAATTTTCAATATACTTTTTAGGGCTTTCCAGTTTTTTAATATAATCACTATTGGCCCACCAGAAATTGCCTGAATAATGTGGTAAGGCAATGTCATCGACCTGAAAATTGAATGCGCGAGCCCCAGAAGTGTCAAATTCATTTAAAAGGCTCAAGTTGTCTTTCCATCTCCTTAAAGTCCAATAGTTAAGAGTTTCCCTCCAGAGTCTTCTGTTTTTAGCTTTAGGTGTAGTTACTCCCTTAGTATGGACATAGCAAACGGGTGTATTCTCCTTAAGGTCTCGACAGCGCTCCCAAAGCAGTTGTAAAGTAGGTAGTTCGTACCCTGTGTCACCTTCTTTTGCATAGTGACTTATATATAAATGATCCGGAATCTCATCAATGAGATGTTTTTGATCAACAGAAATTTCTTTCCAATGATTTACTTGATAGATATGGTGGAAAATGATCATTGAGTATGTGGTAGCGAAGGTATTCTTATCAAACCAAATTAATTCCTCTTTATCAAGTCGTTAGTAAAAGCTCGAGTTCTACTTAGCCAATCCATTGAGCAGCTATTGAAAATTTGAGGTTCTATTTCCTTCTTCATTCGGTAATATCCATTCTTCACAATTTGAAACCTTATTCTTCGATTCATCATAGAAATTACTTTTTCCTGACTTACTCTGTCTCTGAATGGTTTAAATACCGGGTCATGAATAAGCTTATATGCAACATTAATTTCATCAATATCAGACGGTCTTATTCCCTTCATCGAAGAGTTTTTGGCACTTTCCGAGTTTGTGTGAACCCTGAATTGATTTAAGTTTCTTGGAGTGAATGCTATCCTCTCATTTAAACCCAACTTTAGCCAATATTCCAGATCTACTATCTGCTTTAAGCGAGCATCAAAACCTCCGTACTTGGTAACTAATTCTTTTTTGATAAGACCAATAATTGGCTCGCCAATGAAGTTTGCTCCTATACCAATTTGCATAAGCATCTCCGCAAGATCCAAAGGTTCTATAATACCATCATTTTTAAATTGATCTGAAAGTCTAGGTAAGTTTTCAAAAGGGTCTTTCAAACCGTCTTCAAACAAATACTCCCGTTCAGAAAGTACAACATCAACACCATAGTTGCTTCCTAATTTCAGCATCTCTTCAATTGCATCAAGACTCATGAGGTCATCTTGAAATTGCAACTTCACCCATTCTCCCTGAGCAATATCTAAGGATCTGTTCCAATTTCCTACCAAACCAAGGTTCTTGTCATTGCTGTATATCTTAATTCTAATATCCTGCTCTTGGAATCGACGAGCGATTTCTACTGTATTATCAGATGATTGATCATCAACGATTAATATTTCAAGATTTTGGTACGATTGATTCACAACTGTATCTAGGCATTTTGCCAGAAATCTGGCGCCATTAAATGTTGGGATACAAATTGTGACTAAATCATTCATGGTAGTATTAAATACTTTTGGCGGTCATTAGGAACCGGCAATTTATCAAATTGCATTTGTAATAAATTTGTTTTGAGCTTTAGATTAATGCTAGTTGAAATGCTTCATTAGAAAATGAGAATAACCAGAATTACTTTGATCTTAATCGTACTATTGACTCTGGGTGCTTGTCAATCAAATAGCACTGATAAGAATAGAAGTAATAGTTCAAATCAAAGTGCTGTACTGCAACCTAAAAAATCTAATCTTGAACCTGGCCCTTTCTACAGCGAAGTATATAAAGCAGAAAGTGTTGTGCTAGATAAAATAGCTGCTAAAGAGAATGTGGATGAAGAAACAGGATTAAATATTCTGATAAATTCTTGCAATGAAGTGAAGGCAGATTTTAACAATTACTTATTAGATACCTATGGAAAAATTGATCCAGATCTTGAATCGAGAGATTTATATTTAGATGCTGAGCATGTTGGTAGATTTATGATTTGGAAGCTGGTTAGGGGAGAGACGGATTGTTTTGGTGATTTTTTCAAAGCTGCTGATATATTATATCATCCAAGTTCTTGGTCTGCTCGTGAGCTATTTATCATTGCGGTTTTGCCTGCGATGTACGAGGAGGGGAGGAAATACGATGCAGCAATTTTCACAGGATTTGATCCGTTCTTAACTGAAAATTCTTCAGTTTCATGGAATAGAATAATTGAGCATCCTTAGTGAAATTAGAAATCAGTACTATACTATCTGGCCATTTTTGAGAGTAACTACTTGATCTGCTATATCATAATACTTTTCATCATGAGAAATCATGATGATCGTCTTTCCCTTCCTCTTCAATTCGGGGATTATTTGGGTATAGAATTTTTTTCGAAACTCAACATCTTGATTGGCTGCCCACTCGTCAAATAAGCATATTGGTTTATCCTCAATTAGTATTCTCATTAAGTTCAATCTTCCTTTTTGTCCTTGTGACAGCTGAACTTCCTCGATTTGCATTTGACTATCAAATGCTGTTTTACCTTCAAGTTCAAGATAGTTAATGAGCTCTTTGATTTCAGAGGCACTCTTGGAGGTTTTAATATAACTCAGGTCTTCAAATACAGGGGATTCTGTATAAATGCATGACATGTTTTCTTTCAATGAAAGCCACCCTTTGGGTCCTAATGCATTGTTATTGTGACTTATAATACCAGAGGTGGCTTCGTATAGGCCAGTTATAATATTGAAGAGTGTAGATTTTCCACTTCCGTTACCACCTTTAATGATCGTGATTGTATTTGATTGAATAGCTAGTGAAACAGGCCCAAGTTTGAAGCCGTTCTTGCCCGGATATTCATAGCACAGATCTTTAATTCCAATATTGTATTCATTATCACTTTCTACAGTTCTATTCTTGTTATCCTTGGGTAGTCCCTTTTGGAAATCGATATCAAAAGATGCTATTTGGTCTAAAGCGTTTTCGACTATTTTCAAATCTTTTAAAAAGGAGGTGACTTTGGAGAATGATGGGATAATGAATAGCACAAGCGCAAGGAACTCCACCAGATTTGCAGTTGAAAAATCAGCATAAAGAATGGCATATACCAGCGTGCCACCAAAAGATAAAAGTGTAAAAAGAGATGTAAAACTTTCAATAATTGATCTTCTATGGAAGGCTCTTACATTTAGATCAGCAATTTGATCGCTCTGTTTTTTAATAGCTGATTCTACGTATTTATCTCCATGAACGCTATTAAGTGAAAGGTCCTTAAGTCCTTTCTCAAATCGATCCAGGTTAAAATGTAATTTGAATCGAATTTTTGATATTTGATTCTCTGTAGACTTAAACCAATTGAGCGTAAGGAAATTGAAAATGCCAGCTATTATGAAAATAAGACACACCATTAATGTTAGCATCCAAGAGATGGAAAACATCATAGCTACCACTACCACTATTTGAAATGTGGCAACTATCACACCTGAAATATTCTTCCCAAAGTTCTCTATAGTACTTATTTCAAAAAGTAGCAGCGCAACGATTCTATCTAATTTATTGGCATTGATTTCATAATTGGTTAGCAAAATGAGTTGTGCTAAATCACTTCTACTTTTAGACACCAGGTTTTCATAGTAGCGTGCTAGATATTTGCCTGAGATCAAACCGATTATCGTTGATGCGGTTACTGATATTGCTACAATGCCAAATAAGTACATTTTATCGGCGCTTTCGTTCACTATGATTTGACTCATAAATCGCACGGATAATATATTTAGGCCAGCTACACATGAGCTTGTGATTGCTGCTAGCAATATCTGCCTCCAAGAGGTGCTGAAAAAGAATCCGATGATTTGTGACATTTTTGTATCTAAAGAGATTAACAAATTAATAGCTTGGAGGTAATTAAAAAACTGTTTAGCAGATTCAGGAAAAAACAGTACCTATCAATCGTTGCTATCTTCAAAAATGAGGCGCATATAATTGATGAGTGGATAGCGCACTACATCAATGAAGGAGTGAATCACTTTTATCTGATTGACAATGGTAGCGATGACATGTACCTGGAAAAGATACAGTCATTCATAGACAAAGGAATCATCACACTTTTTAGCGATGATGAAAAATGGGCTCAAGTCAAACTATACAATCAATATGTATTGCCAATTAAAAACGATTCAGAATGGTTGATGGTATGCGATTTAGATGAGTTTATTTATGCAAGAAATGGGTATGATACCATTAGCGATTATTTGAACTCTCGGCCAAACAATACTGCAATGATTAGGATCCCTTGGAAAATGTTTGGTTCAAATGGGAATAAGAAACAGCCAGCATCAGTGATAGATTCATTCACTAAGAGATGTGAATACATCAATGAAATTGAACATCCAGGTATGAGAGACCCTTCACATAGTTCTAGTAAGGTCATTGTTCGTACAAAGTTCTTGAGCTATGTAAATATTCATCAATGTGATCTCAAGAAATGGCCAAAAAGGGTCATTGAGAATTCGAATGGACAAGCAATTACGATGGAAGACCCAAATCATCAGTATATTGATGAATGCCTACTTAACGAATCATTTTTGCATCTCAATCACTATGCGATTCAATCTTTAGATTGGTTTATGAAAGTAAAAATGACAAGAGGTGCAGCAGATACGGAGCGTCATGAGCAAATTCGAAATAAGGATTACTTTTTAAAATATGACCTTACAACCAATCAAATTGAAGATTCAGAGCTAAGTTTAAAAACGAATGCCAATAGCAGATAATTCGTGTCAAAAGGATGACAATGCCAACGGAAGAGGAGTCCTGGTCCATGAAAAATATTACTTCCTTTGCAGAATTAAAGTACTTTCATTTTTAGTGAGAAGCCATTACCGATATCGAAGTAATCTTAGCGTATTGACCTCAGCGTTAATGTTACTAACATTTTTTAGTGCAGTAGGACAAGTTTCGATTCCTGGGTCTTACTTCACCGCAATTGATAAACTGACAGATACAACTACCTTATCTCTGTATCGCTCAATTTCTTACCGTGATGTTTCAAGTTTTGATTTGGTCAACCCAACCATTCGTGCTTCTTATAACTCGACCTATCCTAGAGGTTTCAATGATGGACCAGTATGGAAAGGAAAGGGGTTGACATCTGAACTCCATTTTGGATTTATTGGGAAAAGAGGAAGGATTTCGTATGCGATTGTACCTGCATTCTTTTATTCCCAAAACTTATCTTATGATATTGGTCAGATTCGTCCATTCGGATATGATTTTTCATTTAGACCAAACGGTGAGCAGCGTATTGACTGGGTACAACGCTATGGAAATAATGGTTTTGCGGATTTTCATCTTGGGCAAAGTGAAGTTATGCTTGAATGGGGTAAAACAACATGGTCCTTATCAACACAGAATTATTCTTTAGGCCCTTCAATATATAATCCGATTGTTATAAGTAGACAGGGCGGTGGTTTTCCGCATTTTCGATTTGGTGTAAACGGAGAAAAGGTGAAATTATTCAAGAAAAATATTGGAAAGATCGAATCAAACCTGATCGTAGGATTACTTAAAGAGTCGGATTATTTCGATGATATAAACGATAATGATAATCGATACTTCAATGCTTTTACATTTTCATACGCTCCGAGTTTTATCAAAGGGCTCACCCTTGGCTTCAATAGGATGTTATATAAGCAAACAAGGTATTTCGAAAAGGAAGATCTCTTTTCGATAATCTATAATCCAAATGATGGAATCATAGATGGAGATACACTTTCCACAAATGACCTATTTGATCAATTGGCATCTATTTCTGTAGATTGGAAGTTTCCAGCGTCCGATCTGAGAGTATACGCGGAATTTTCGAAAAATGACTTCACTTCCGGTGGTGCTGGATTTCGGTTTTTTGCGATTGAACCGGAACACAGTAGATCTTTTACCATTGGGTTAGAGAAGATTTTTCAAACCAAAAACAAGACGATAAGATTTGGATATGAGCATTCAAACTTATCGAGAAATGCAACTTCGATTTGGAGACCATCCGGAATGTATTATACTCATGAGGTAAACAAGCAAGGATATACCAATGATGGTCAGATGATAGGTGCCGGCATTGGCCCTGGTGGAAATAGTGATCACATTAATATTAGAATAGAAGATGCGGATTTTGTAGCCGGATTTTTGTTGCAGAGAATTGAAAATAATAGAGACTATCTAACCTATTACATTCAAAATGCTAACCTTCACGATATAGAATATTCGCTCGGATTTTCACTACAAAAGACCATCAGCAATGTCTTACTAGCTGGAGAAGTAACCTTTAGTCATAACTATAACAAGTATTATCAAGCGGATCAAACTAATGTTTACCTTGGTTTTAGTGCTCAATTACTTCTTTTCGAATAGAGAAACAGGGTATTAGAATTGAGCTTGGTTTAACACTATGAAAAGACCTTTCCTTTTTAAATTGCCTTTAATTGGATGCTGGTGCTATCAAAAATTGTCATATTAAATATCGATCTGAACTTGTGAGAATCATTCTAATGCTCTTATTGATTGGGCATTTTAGTGAAACTTACTCCCAATGTGATACTCCATTATTTGATGCTTCGGAGGTTGTCATTCAAAAGAATATCGTCTATGGCGAAGCAGAAAACTACGAGAGGTCCTCTCAAAGCCTTCTGCTAGATTTATATTATCCAAGTTTAACGATCGATCAGTCTGAAGCAAGACCACTTGTCGTGATTTTGCATGGAGGATGGTTCAAGTTTGGAAATAAGAATCATAAAGACATTAAAATTCTTTGCCAAGAACTAGCTGCAAGGGGCTATGTATGCAGCTCAATTAATTATCGATTAGGACACAATAATTCAGAGTACAGTATCTACCAAGCGAGGTACCGAGCGATTCAAGATGCAAATGCAGCAATTAGGTTTTTGATTTCAAAATCTGGAAGGTATAACATTGATAGAAATTGGATTTTTATTGGAGGACAAAGTGCTGGTGCTGTTGTGGCCAATGGAGTCGTTTATGCCGATGAAGAAGAATGTGACGACATTTCTGAATCTTTTGGTAAACCATTAATAAGCCAGGAGCTTGGCGCACTAAATGACTCAGGTAATGAGTTAAAACCTTCATTCAATATTAAAGGTATTTTTAACAATTGGGGTGGGGTACTGGAAAATGAGTTTCAGGTATCTGAATATGTTCCAACAATATCATTTCATGGGGTTTTGGATACGGAGGTTGCTTATGGGGTTGATAGCACCTATTCAAATTTTTCACTCCTGGGCTCTCAAATAATAAATCGAAGGCTCAAAAATGTAAATGTTTGCACTGAATTGATAACTGACTTAGATGGAGGGCACGGCATATTTAGAGACGAAAGTTCTTCCTATCGTGCGCAACGAGCAAGCTGTTTTTTTAAGAGTATCATGTGTAATACTTGCCAAAGCTTCTTTGCCGCTGATTCCATAGCAGCATCTTGCCCAGTAATTGATTATGATATTTTGAGAAATGATAATTTATCTATTTCAGCTTCTCCAAATCCTTCTCAGGATTATTTCAGACTTTTAGGTATCAAAGAACCAGTCAGGGTTAAAATTTATAATTCTTCAGGACGGATCATAGGTAATCTTGTTTCGCCTGATCAAATTGATCTTTCTAATCATCCAAATGGCTTATATGTTGTTAAATTGATATTTACAACAAGCGATCGAAGGCCAGAGGAGATAAAAATTGTAAAAAAGTAAGTTGGTCGAATCGTAGCAAGTAGTATATTCTCCGGAAGTATATTTACCAATCATCGACCAATTTTACTCCTTAATGCGATTTTGCTTAGCAGCACTTTTGTGTTTTTTGTTTAGTCTGAGCTATGGCCAGGAAATGGGTAGCCCAGTCAACAATATCATTTTGATCACACTAGATGATTTAGGTAATCAAGTGGGCTTCCTGGGAGATTCAAATGCTGTAACTCCAAACCTTGATTTATTGGCCCAAGAATCCGTGGTTTTCACTAATGCATATGCTTCCCAATCGTCTTGTTCTCCGTCTCGAGCTAGTATACTTACTGGATTGATGCCATCATCTCACGGTCATATATCTCTCTCAAATGGATCAAATACGTATACACTTCAAGAGGATATTGCTGTGCTTCCAAATATTTTGAAAGAAGAGGGGTACTACACTGGATTACTAGGTAAGCTTCACGTGTCACCTGAGGAGATTTTTGAGTTTGATGGATCAATGAAAAGTACTAGTGTTACGCGAAGTGGTTACTTGACTCAAAATGCAGTTAAGACTTTTTTTGAAATGGGCAACGATAAAAATTTTTTAATGCTCAATATCTATGATCCACATGTAGATGAATCGAAAAATTTCATTAATCAATATAAAGGTGCGCCGGAGGTGATTCTTACTCCAGAAGACGTGGAACCTCTTTCGTTTCAAGGGGTGATTGGAAGCAGTCTAGAAAGAATATCGAGTTACTACAATTCCGTTACAAGGGCAGATCACACCATTGGTAGAGTGATCTCTTACCTTAAAGAAGCAGGCATTTACAACGATGCACTCATTATTGTTGCCAGCGATAATGGACCGCCATTCATAAGGGGCAAAACTTCATCATACGAGGCGGGTATCAGAGTGCCGCTTATTATTAAAGCACCTGGAGCCATCAACCGATCAGAAGATGCTTTGGTTAACCTTTCTGATATCATGCCTACCATTTTATCCTATGTTGGTTTAGAAGAGCGCCAAGGTTTGCATGGTAAATCATTGACCCCACTTATAAAAAAAGAAGTAGAGAGAATTAGAGATTATCAGATCACAGAGTTTTTCTATCACAAAGAACAAACTCATGTTTTTTTTCCAAAGAAATCTGTAAGGCGAGGTGACTGGAAACTTATTTATAATCTCAATGCTAAAGAAAGAGGTAATCTTGAGCTTATAGATGGTGACTTTGTACTCGATATGCTAGACGAGGCCCGGAATAGTGGTAATGAACTTGCATCGGAAGTTTATGATCGCTATCTGTCTCCTCCAGAATTTGAGCTTTATGACTTATCAACCGATCCAAATGAATTTAATAACCTTGCTCGTGATCCAAGCCATTTAGCAAAGCTAGAAGAGTTAAAGCGGCAAATTGTTGGGGAGGTTGAAGATACGATTTTAATCGATCATGGTCAGAAGTCATTGAAAGTGGATCTGGGGTCTGTAATAAATGAAGGTGCTTCTATAGTTATGTATCCCGGTGAAGACGCTGATCAATTTGATGTGATCAATGGTGATCAGATCTTCTTTAAGTCTCTTCCTAGCTATACAAATCCGAAAGATTCTGATGGTGATAACGTCTACTCAATAAATGTGCTTATCACCGATTTCGATTTGAAAGTATCCAAATCAACTATCAATATTGAAGTACTGCCAACTGCCTCTTATATTGATGTCGATGTATTATTTGATGCTGAAGAAGACTTTTCTGAATTTATTGCTAACATCGATCGATCTGATTTGATGCATACTCCTACTGCTGATAGTATTTGGTCCTATCGCGATTTGGGATGGATAAAGTTGAAAATAGAGATGTACAAGAGTGCGAGAAAATCGAAGAATATGCCTGCAATTGCATTTTATCATGGTGGCGGGTTGATTTCAAGATCAGGTCAATACAGAAGGTATGCGAAGTATTTTGCAGATCAGGGGTTTCAGACTTTTTTAGTTACGTATAGAGTGCTTTCAGATTCATCTATTGTGCAACCATATCATTCCCTTGGTGATGTCAAAGAGTCTGTGCGTCAGTTGAGGATTCATGCAGAGAAATTAAAAATTGACCCCAATAAAATTGTAGGTGCAGGGATGAGTGCCGGAGGATTGTTGGTAACCGCTTCAAGCTTAATTGAAATGCCAGGTGCGATTGATCTATCGGCAACTTCATTTAATGGCTACATGCTCCACTATCCGAAATTGGAGTTTGAAAGAAGATTTGGAAAGCAATTGGATTATGATCAATGGTCGCCGATGGACAATATTGAAAATTGTCATTCAGTACCATCATTAATCATGTCAGGAACCAGTGATTCAATTACTCCATTCGGAGATATGATAAAATGGGATTCTATTTATTCATCGAAGGGATGTACAAGTTACCTCTATGGATTCTCTGGGAGAACGCATGGTTTTGGTAATTATGAAGAAAGCTTATCCGGACCTGGACATAGAGATTTTTATTATTCGCTATATATCATGCGCAAGTTTTTGAGGGAGGAGGGATTTTGTAGTCCGGATACTACTATTTTGAATGTTGAACTTGATTCAGGAATGATGTATGAAGTTGGAGGTGAGAGCTTTAATACAGTTGGTGATTACACTGTAACTATGATGAATCAGTATGGATGTGATTCAATAATCAATATTCACATTACGAAGAGTATTATTGATGATACGCCTCCTAAGATTATATCTACACTAGCAGACACAGTTATAGAAAATGACAACTCATGGAGTCTGGAAATTTTAGCTAGCGAGCCTTCCGAAATAGGCATGGGGACTTTTTCGGATGAACAATATTTTGAATTAGAAGGAAGCTACTTGCGTTTTAAAAATGCACCTGACTATGAAAATCCATTGGATAGAAATTCTGATAATGTCTATTTAATTCGAATTAAGGCGACAGATACTGTTGGCAACACCTCTATTTCCGAGATCAATATTAAGGTTGCCAATAAGCTTGATGAGTCTATTGAGATATTCCCGAATCCTGCTAGCTACTGGGTTCAGATACGTACTCAGAGATACATTAAAGTTCAGATCTATAATGAAAATCGTGAGATTGTTTATGAATCTCATTTTAAAAGCGGTTTTCATAAGATTCGAACGGATGAAATTGGAAAAGGACCTTTTTTCTTTAGAGTTTCTGATGCAAATGGTCTTGTATTTCTGCGAAGATTATTGATTAATTAAGACAATATAAGCGTTGACTCTTTCGATTACAGTGATAGTGATTTTGATGATAATCTTCACTTAAATGATGATAGAGTCGAAGAATTTACTTCTCGTCTTGCCATGGTTTTATTAGAGTATAACTAACTGGGTTGCTCTCCGGTTATCTTGAATATTTCACCATTTTTTACCCAGTATGTAGTGGTTGCAAGTTCTGCGCAAGGTATGTCATTTTTACTGTCAGTATAAAAGATAAATTGTTTATCCTGTATGAGCTCACCAAGGATATGAGCTTTTTCATGTCTAAACGGATGTGCTGATATTTTAAAGCGATTATTTTCAAATATCACTTTGCTCCCAATTACACTGATTTCTGGCATTGCCGATTTCAAGATTGTTTCTAAACTTGCTGAAATAACAATGGTATCTGTGTGCCCAGGATTGACTTCCTTCGCTATCTGGTTTAGTCGAATAGCTTGACCAAATTCTTCGGCACTAAAATTGAAATCTTCATATGAATGAAACAGTAAATTCAATAGTATTTCTTTGGCCTTTTTTACTGAGATAAACCCTAGTTTAGAAAGTACTTTAAGCAACAGTATTATTATGCTAATCCACTTTTTTCTTTTTTCCCTTGCCGATTGGAAAAAGAACTTCTCAGTAGAATCGAAATCAACCAATGTGCCGTCGAAATCAAATACCTTGAATAAGGTCATATTTTCTTCAGAAGATCTTTCCACTTTTTAAAATCTAACATTGAAAAAAATGTAAATAACAAAGCTGGAATTTTTGAAGCATAGGTCCAATTTACAAATAACGTTTTATCACGAGCAATAAATTCTTTGAAAGAAATTTTCCCTGTAAATAAATACAAAACATCATATGGCCAGACCCATCTTATTTTCGATCCAAGCGCAGGAGGTTTTGGCTCGAATTCTTGTTCGATTTGGGCACATATATAATTGGATACCAATCCATTTAATTCTGATTCACCCAGAAGAAGTGAGCCCCACAAACGCGGATTGATTTCGAGAAGAAGATAATCCTGTCTATTCTTATCGAAAAGAAATTCTAACATGATAAGCCCATCCCATTGAAGCTTCGAAACGATATTTTTAGATATTTCTAAACACCTGTCCGAATCAACAATTTCTGATAATACAGTAACCCCTCCTTTTAAGGGGAATGTTCTTTGCCGTTGATGACAATAATGACCCCTAATTTCACCTTGTGTACAATTGAGAAAAACCCCTATTACACCTTGAGATTGCTCAATTTCATCTTGAACTACTCTTTCTTTAAAGTAGTCGATCATAGCCTCTTCCTTTGTAAATCTCAGTATTCCCTTCGCACCTTCACCCACAGAGGGCTTGGAGATCAGCGGATGCTTGCTGCCTAGTTTATTTAGCTCTTCAAGATTCTTGTATGTGTTAGGATGAGGGAAGTTATTTTCTAAACAAAATTGCATTAAATCAAATTTGTCTCTTACCAATTTGAAGGTTGATTCATTAGGTAATGAAAATAGAAAGTTATCAGGGTCATGATTCTTTAAGTATTCAAAGAATAGTAAGATTGTTCTTTCTTCAATAGGTAGAAATATGATCTTTTGGTCACTTCTTTTATTAGCAATTTGACTTAATGACTCCTTGAATTCCGAATAGTTCTGCGTTGAAAGTGTTTCATTAGTCGCTCCTCGGTATATGAGGCTAGCTTTAGTCTTATCCCATCCCCCTCCATTTGAGGTAACTAAACATTCAGCCTCTGGAAACCTGATTCTTACAACGTTGAAAAGGTCAAAAGTTTTTCTTGAATAAATATCAGTAAAGAGAATCGTAAAATCTTTCATTGACTGCATGAGAACTCTATATGATGGTGGTTAAAATAAAATGCAATCGAATGGTTGTTAGGTTACAATCCCTATCGGGGTTAATATTTTGCCAAATTAGTGTTTCAAAATCAATTTTCTAAAACTTTCATTTTTTAGGAGTATCCAAGCCTTTCATCTAATTTTGGTTTAGTGAATAACAGGTCTATTGAAATTGCAATAATTGGTGCGCAGAAATCAGGAACTACTTCAGTACTTAGATTTCTTGGAAGCATTGAAAACCTATATTCTCATCCGCAGAAAGAATTCACATTTTTTGTAGAAAACGAAGAATATCAGAAAGGCTTTGATGCCGTATTCGGTAGCTATTTCCCAGATTGGAATGGTCAAAAAGTAGTTGTGAAAAATGTTGGAATTATGTATTTCGAAGAAGCCGCCAAACGTCTTTCAGATCACAATCCAGATTGTAAAGTCATTGCTATTCTTCGAAATCCAATCGATCGCGCATATTCACATTTTTGGTATGCAAAGCAGTTAGGATTTGAAAATGAAAATTCCTTTGAAGCAGCACTTGAATTAGAAGAGAATAGGCTTTCAGAAAATGAACAATTTGTTAAACATAACGCGTACTTTTCGAGAGGACTTTACGCTAATCAACTGAAGACTTTGCACAAATACTTTGATCCAAGTAATGTGATAGTAGAACTGTATGATGACTTGATAGCTGATCAGGAGAAGTTTTATGAAGGTCTGTGTCAAAAATTAGGTCTTAGTACCCCATCGAAACCTCCTTCAGTTAAGAATAGAGGAGGTAAGTCTAAAATACAATACCTCAATAAACTTGTTTTGCAAGAATCCCCCATCAAGCGACTATCAAAAGTCATGGTACCCAAGCAAATTAGGAAGTCTATAGGTGGTGCCATAAAAAAATGGAATAAATCCAATTATCAACCTCCTAGCATGAATCCACGAACCAGACAACTGCTACAGGAAAGATATTCGGTACCAAATAAAGAACTTAGTGATTTTATTAATCGAAACCTCGATTTGTGGGAATGACGAGCGCCAAATATCAATACTTAATAGTTGGAGGCACTACAAAGTCTGCAACCACGTCGTTGTTCTTCTACCTGAAAGATCATCCGGGGATCTGTGCATCGTCGATAAAGGAAACTCGATATTGGTTAGAAAAAAGCTATCCGGTTAGGGCACATAAGCAATATGATGGTTTGAATCAATTTGATCACTTCTTTGAGCATTGTAATGGAGGAATCAAGATGGAAGCTACTCCCGACTACTTGTATTCAGAGAATGCGCCTGAAAACTTTAAAAAAGAGCTAGCAAATAATGTGAGAATAATTTTTATTCTTAGAGATCCAATCGAGAGGCTAATTTCATGGTACAGATATGCCAAACAAGATGGCTTCATTCCGAGAGAAATTTCATTTGAAGACTACATCAAATCAATGCAAGGTCCAGAGTCCTTAAATGTGGAAAAGCAGCACATGATGGCACTCAGACATGGTAATTATATAGACTACATTGTAAAGTGGCAGCATTATCTCGACGATAGTCAGATTGGGATATATTTTTTTGAGGACTTAAAAAACGATCCTGCCGGATTCATGACTCAGTTGTGTTGGGATGCAGGTCTCGATGGAAATTTTTTTAGCAACTACAAGTTCAATATTTCTAACAATTCATTGAATATGAGAAGTGGGAAAATTCACAACTTTTACAAGGTGATGCGATATAAGGTAAGGACTAAAACACATCGCTATAGAGGACTGCATAAGTTGCTCCAAATTTTAAAGAAAAAGTTCGACCCGATCTATATGAAGCTGAATGTCCGAGAAGAGGACAATACTCCAGAAATTGATCCTGCTACTTTGGAATATTTAAAGGATTATTATCAACAGTCTAATGATAGGCTGAATGCTAAGATTCAGGGAAGAAATTTGTCAGATATATGGAACAGCTATGATCGCCCAAATTAATAGACGTTATATCAAACTAGGCTTTTTGGCTGTTTATCGGAGGTTATTAAGTTACTTCCTATTCGAGGGTCGTCCATTAACCACAAAAGGACGATGGATTAATTCATTCGTGTTTTTTGGATTCAGAATATTTAATCTTTTCCCGATATTAAATCGAAAAATCTCACCCGTATTTTTAGTTGGCATTGGTAGAAGTGGGACAACTATTTTGGGTAAACTGTTGAGTGCTCACTCCAAAATTGGTTACCTAAATGAGCCAAAAGCTATTTGGCACTACTCTTTTGGGGATGAGGATTTAGTTGGTAGTTATGCTTCTCCAGAAACAGAAGCATTTGTAAGGCCAGAATTAGCTCAAAATATGAAGGGCGGAACTAAGCTTAAAAAAGTGTATTCTTGGTATCAAAAGCTCGCTGGCACACCTATCTTGATTGATAAATATCCAGAGTTAATATTTAGAGTAGATGATTTAATTAAGATATTTCCTGATGCAAAGTTTATCGCTATTGCCAGAAATGGACACGCAGTAGCAGAATCAATACATGAATGGTCGGAGAAGCATCATGATGATAGTGAAAGTGCGAATTGGTGGGGCAGGAATGATAGAAAATGGAATATTTTAGTGAACGACATTTTAGCAAATGAAAAATGGTCTCACCTGAAGTCACCACTTGCTATGGAGGTTTCTGAAAAAGAACGAGGTATTATTGAATGGTGGTATACGATGAGTGAGTTACATTACTGCTTAAAAAAGTATGAAAAAAAGTTCCATTTAGTTCGCCATGAAGATCTTTGCGAAAGACCGAGAGAAGAGATCAATGGAATACTGGACTTCTTGGAATTATCACGGGAACCTAAAATGATGAATTTTGTCGATCATGAAATAAATACTTCTCAAAGAAGTCCAAGAACGACAACAGTTCCTGAATTTTTAAAGGATGAGTTTAACAAGATTCAATCAGCCTTTGATTATGAGACGTATTAACTCATTCACATTACTGACGATCTTGGTATTCTTCTTCATTTCAGAAGACTTTATTCTAAAGTGGCTTCCGGTTAATGATGTCATATTCAGTTTGTCTCGATTCGTGGGAGAACTGGCACTTTATGCTTTGACTGCTTGGGTCATGCTATTATATTTTTTGCGTAATGGTAGATTAAGATTGACCCCATTAGATGGTTGGTTTATACTAATGATTTTCACCATTACTATGTCTTCAGTTATCAATGGATTTGATCTAATACCCTATATTGTTAAGCTTAGAATTTTCTTTAGGTATGTTTCAGCATACTACTTGGTGATTCATCTTCGCCTTGATGAAAAACAAGTAAAGAATCTTATCAAGATGATTGTGGTGCTTGGGGTATTTCAAGTATCAGTAGGTCTATATCAGCAAATTGTAGAAACTCGGATTACAAGTTTTTGGCTACCACGAGAGGTAATAGATATTGGTGATGTAGGTAGGGGGTTTAAGGAAGAAGAAGATCTTAAGCCCGGATTGATGGTCGGTACTATGTCAATGCACGGCCAATTTGGTGTTTTCATCGCAATAGCCTGTGGTCTTCTTATGTGTCTGGTTTTCTATCAGCGTAAAATGGAGATTTTTTCTTCCAAGAGGAATGGTAAGATTATCATCTTATCACTTTTATTTCTTCTTTTGGGCAATACACTTTCTCATAATAGATCTTCAGTACTGTTAATACTGTTAGCTTTTCCTTTGATTGCAAATTTCACGGGATCCAGAAAGGATCTATTTAAGCTTACAACTGGTATCACAGTTATTCTCGTACCACTGATTTTATTTGGCTATGGAATATCCAGTTTTGGTTCAGCGATTGATAAACTGAATCAAGTGAAGAAGTCGGAGGATGATATAGAGAGCCCTATTGATGAGTTAAAAGAAGCATTTGATTCTGAGTACTATGAAACTCAGGCAAAAGTGAATCGGCTATGGTATATGCAAGTGGTTGGAACGACAAGCCTTTTAAATTTAAGATTTTTTGGATACGGACCTAACGAGTATAATGCCAGATATCAGTTATGGCAAGAAGGTGCTCCGGTAAGAATTCTGGTATATTCCGCATTTAAAGATGTGTATTGGTTTAATACGCTAGCTCATTTTGGCTTTTTTGGAGTATTTGCTCTTGCCGGTATTCTGTTTAAGATATATTCAATTTCAAAATCTGTATACTATAGAGAAATCAATGATACCTATAGGTTTGTTGGACTGTATGGTAGATTCCTTGCTTATGCCTTTGCAGTTGGGAGTATCTTTGCCGCCTTCTTTGAATTCAGGCCGAATATTTTAATTTTCTGGATATTCGCTGGTATTGTTGTCAACAGACATTTAGCACTAAAAAGAAATTGAGAATTGTAAACATAGGTGGACATTATCGCTTGAGGGGTGGTTCGGATCAGTATATGCTGAGTCTTGAAAAGCTGCTCGGTGAACATGGACATGATGTAATTCCATTTTCCGCAAAAAACGATTCCAACTTAGAAACAGCATACGAACATTATTTTCCGTCGGGAGCTTTTACAAACGAAAGGCCATGGAAGTCACCATTTAAGCTCTTTTATAATAGTGAAGCAAAGAAGAATCTAGAGCTGTTAATAGAGAAGGAAAAGCCGGACCTTGCTCACCTTCACATTTATTACGGGAATTTAACGGTTTCAATTTTGCAAGCCCTCAAAAAGTTTAAAATCCCGGTAGTTCAAACGTTACACGAATACAAGTTAATTTGTCCTATCTATACCCTAAGAAGGAACAATCAATTTTGTACTGATTGCAATGGGAGAAATTTTTATAAAGCTGTTACAAATCGATGTAAAAATGGCAATATTATACGCTCTGGAGTCTTAGCAGCCCATTCTTATTTTTCAAGACTGGGTGGTGATATTAAATATATCGATCACTTCATTGCAGTCAGCGAATATCAAAGGCAGGTTATTATTGATACTGGAATAATTTCACCCAGTCGTATTAGCACCATTCACAACTTCATAGATGCTGATTCAAATGAATCGCGCATTGCTAGTAATGGAGATTATTTCATCTATTTTGGTAGGCTTGATGAGTCAAAGGGAATAATGACGCTACTGTCTGTCTTTGAGAAATTACCTCATATTAGGTTGAAGTTAGTAGGAACGGGGCCCATGGAAGTGGTGATAAGAGATGTGCTCAAAAGCAAAAACATTCAGAATATTGAACTTACAGGCTTTAAAAAAGGCGATGAGTTACTAAATGAAATTTCTGGCGCGGTGGCATCAATACTTCCCTCAATTTGGCCTGAAACTTTTGGGCTAACAATACTTGAATCTTTTGCCCAAAAAAAGCCTGTTATTGGATCGCGAATCGGAGGGATTCAAGAAATTATTGTGGAAGACGAAAATGGTTTATTGTTCGATGCTGGGAATGAGCATGATTTGAAAAGTAAAATCGAATTAATGTTTGCTGAAAGAAACAGCAAGGCCATTGAAATGGGGGAGAAGGGATTTAAAGATTTGAAAAACAAATTCGGTAGTAATTCACACTATCAGTCTATATTAAAGATTTATAATGATCTTCTCAAGAAATAAATATTTGACCGTTTTATCATGCGCTCTGATCAGCTATACTTGTTTTAGCTGTAAAACTCCTACCGAAAGAACTTTTGTTTATAAAACGTCCGATGGAAGGAGTCTGAAAATGGTTGAGATCTCAAATGGAGATGAAAAATCATTGCAGAGTGCGATCATCTTTTTTCATGGAGGGGGCTTTAAAAAAGGTAATCCTTCACAATTTAGGGGTCAAGCCACTTACTTGGCTTCTAAGGGAGCGAAATGCTATTTGGTGCAATATAGCTTGCAAACTGATGCTAATTTCAATCCTATTGAATCCTTAATTGATGCGAAAGAAGCTATTCAATATCTTCGAAGGAATTCGAATAATTTAAATATAGATCCAAATAAGATAGTGACGGTTGGTGGTTCTGCAGGTGGTTACTTAGCAATTGGGAGTAGCATGTTGAGTTCATATGATGATCTATTAAAAGATAAGACGACATCTTATGATCCAAATGCGATCATATTGTTTAACCCATTGATAAATACTGGACCAAAAACCTATGCTTCAAACTTTTTTGACGATAAATTCGAGCTACATTCTCCTTTCCACAATGTAAGTAGTGGCTCACCACCAATATTAATCATGACCGGGACGGAAGATCGACTTATTAAAATTGACGAAGTAAGGCAATTCACGCAGAAAATGAAGTCTGTAGGAAACAACATTGAATTAATTGAATATGATGGCAAAAAACATGGTTTTTTTAATAATCCAAATTCCGAAAGCTATAAATCTACAGTAAAAACAATCTATGATTTTTTGCTTGATCTCGAGTTTTTACCCTCAAAAAACTAATAGGTAATAGCTACGCATTTAGTATGAAAATTTTTATTCGGAAAGTATTGTTGTTTTTCTTATTGCTTGCGATTGTGAAATTGGCATCTGAAGCAATTGTTCCATATTACTTTCCATCTACATACTTCCTTCAGAAGCAAAAAATTTGGACTAAAAGTGAAGCCAACAGCATTACTTTTGGCTCAAGTCGTTCATTTCGACACATAGATCCATCCATATTAAGTGAAGATATGGAAGGTGTCAATTTTTTTAATTTTGGAATTCCTGCAGCAATTAACCCAGAACTTTATTATTTATTTCAAAATTTCATTGAAGAACTAGATTCGGGTCAGGTAAAAGTTTTGACGTTAGAACTATGTATGCTAGATACTTTGAAAAGACAAAATCTCGAACTTCTCAGAGGGCATCATTGGAATAACCTTGATATTTTAAATTACAGTCTCTCTTATATAGAGGAGAGCTCTTGGTCAGATGATTTAAAAAAATCAACAAGGG
>CAZWLS010000015.1:0-26693 GCA_964634415.1 uncultured Roseivirgaceae bacterium
GTACAACCACATGTGGTACGGATATCCGAAATTATTAATGGCTCATTTCCTACATTTTCAAATTCGAAAACATGCTCAACTTTTTCTCCTTGAGTGATCTCTCCAAAATCAAATGATTTTTCTGTAAATGAGATCCTTGGGCCTGTCATTGGCTCCTCTCCTTCCTGTGCAGTTGCAAAAAATGCAAAACCTACAATCAGCAATGATGCTAAATATTTCATGTGTTTTGTATGTTTAAAAGGTCGCATGGAATTTGCTACAAATCTTTATCATCCTAATTAGAATTCTATAAGAATGTGATTTATGCTCATTTCATATCTAAATTTAATTTACTCTAGCTCTCAAAGTGTCAAAGTTAACGAACATACTTCTCAAATGTTAGACCAAAAACATACACCAAATCCATTCGCCGGTAAAGTACGGGTGCGAGTGTGTGGAATATTGGAAGAAAACGGACAAATACTTTTGTTAAAGCACAAAAATTTAGGACCAGCCGGATACCTATGGCTACCTCCAGGTGGAGGAGTCGAATTCGGTGAAAGTTTGCATGATGCGCTGAAGAAAGAATTTTTAGAAGAGACAAATTTGAAAATTGAAGTCGGTGAGTATTTATTCACTAATGAATTCATTAAAAGTCCCTATCATGCAATAGAACATTTTTTTGCTGTTAAGCGAATTTCAGGTGATCTCAAATTAGGATTAGACCCTGAATTAGCGAAAAATCAGCAGATCTTGGAGGAGTTAAAGTTCTTTTCGCAAAAAGAAATTAACGACCTATCCGAAAATACCATTCATAATGCTTTAAAAACCGCTGGTGCACAAGATAAAATTACCGATCTTAGGGGTTTGTTTACTTTTAAGCATTAATAGTATTCGGGTGCTTCAAGAATCACCATTAAATATTTATAATTGCAAAAACCTAGCGAAAAAGAAATTAAGCAATGAGTAAAACGAAGATTGTTTCTGTGGTCATGCTCGTAGTATGGGTGTCATTGGCCGTATTTTTAGTATATAGTATCAAATCATCAATTGATGAAGCTGAGCGAATTGAAAACGCTGAAGCCAGAATAATTGAGCAATTAAAGATGATACGTGAAGCTGAGATTGCCTATATGACGGTAAATGGACAGTACACAAGTGATTGGGATAAATTATTAGCGTTTATTGACACAGGTAGCTTCTATCTAACTCAGAGAAGTGAAACGATTATTCCTCAGCCTTATGGAAAAGACAGTATCTATGTTGAAATTGACACATTGGGTACTAAACCAGTAATAGATTCACTATATGGAAATAATAAGTGGCCAAGATTTGATTTGGCTACACTGCCGTACGTTCCTGGGACGCAGGTTAAATTCGATGTATGGGCTGACAAAATCCTTAAAGCAGGATTGTTAGTTAATGCAATTGAAGTGAAAAACACCAGACCAGTGGATCCGAGCAGAGATGAAGAGAGCGAATACAACACCAGAAAGCCGTTGAGATTTGGATCACGTACAAGTGTGACTACAGCGGGTAACTGGGAATAAATTATTTTGATAGCACAAGACACATCGACATATAAGCTTATTAAGCGAGTAAAGGATACTAAGTTCACAATTGATGAACTAGACCATTACTCGCTTATTATGCAAGTCGGAATTTACGACTTGCAGTTTGCAGTAGTTGATTCTCAAGACAATGTTGTAATGGGTCTTGAAGATTATCGCCTCGAAGGAATCAAAACCGTAAATGGTAGACTGAGGCTAATCAAAGAGATCCTCGACAATCATGAGTATCTAACAGCAGGATTTTGGAAAGATGTGAAACTTTGTCTCAAGTCTCATAAGTTTTCTCTAGTTCCGGCTAATATGTTTGTTCAAGAAGCTGCCGCAGATTATCTCGCGCTAAATAGCGAAATAAAAACTGCTTTTGAAGAGGTGAATTACTACAAGCAAATTGCAGTTGACTCTGTAAATGTCTTCGCAGCAGAAACAAAATTATGTAGGTGGATTGAGTCCATTTACAAAAAGAAAAAAGTTCACATCATCCATCAAGGAAGTGCTCTAATTGAAGGCTTCCTTAAACATGCGGATCACATTCAAGATAAAAGTATGTATGCGTATGTAGATCGTGGAATATTGCATATTGTTGCAACAGAAGGAAATCGCCTATTGTATTACAATCAATTTGCTGCAAGAAAAAAGGAAGATTATTTAAAATATATCATGCTTGTTTTCAATGAGCTTGGTATGAATGGTAAGGAGAGTCATGTGTTCCTGTGGGGATTCATCAAACCTGCCTCTGATGAAATGAAACTTCTTAAAAAGTACATCAGAAATATTTCCTTTGGCTCGAAGCCCTCGTTCTTAAGATTCAGCTATCTGTATGATGAAGTTGAAGATCACCAGTACTTTGATGTACTCAGTGGGTATCTTTGTGTTTAAGCACCCTTCGATCAAAAAATGAAAACAGCTATTTTTCCAGGCTCCTTTGATCCTTTTACCAAAGGACATTTTGATATTGTCAATCGCAGTTTAGATCTTTTTGATAAAGTCATCATTGGGATCGGACACAATACAAAAAAGAATAAGCGATACTTTGAACTTGATTGGATGGTGAATAAGATCGAACAGGCGTTCGCCGGAGAAGATAGGGTCGAAATCGAGGTCTATGATGAGCTAACCGCATTTTTAGCAAAAAAACGAGAAGCTAAATACCTAATCCGTGGTTTGAGAAATACGACTGATTTTGAATATGAAAATAGTATTTCTCAAATCAATAGATCTTTAAATGAAGACCTTGAAACCATTTTCTTAATCACCTCTCCAGAACTTGCTCCTATCAGCTCTAGCATAATTCGTGAAGTTCATCGTTATGGTGGAGACGTGAACCCATTCTTACCATATGAAGTATAAATTTTCATTACTCTTAGGGCTTTCTATTGTAGTTGCAACTGCCCAAGGACAAAATTTTGAAGGCAGGCTTTCATACGAAAATTATAGCGTGATTGATAGCGATACAGTTGAGTCCTCATCGATGAACTATTGGATAAAAGATCATTTGTATAAGCATAAAGGAGTGTATAAGAAAAATCCATTGTTAGATCTGGGAACACTTTATGCAAATGCAGCTGAAATGACAAGGAGCAACCTATTGAATGCCAAAGTTGAGCGTATCAAGATGTCTCCTAATCCGATTCTCCCTGATTTACTTTTAGAGAGTACAGAGCAATCAAGTCCCGTTTTAGGGTACAGCTGCAAAGTTTATCACTTGACTGATGGGAATGGGAAACTATTATCAAAGCTCTGGGTAACTGAAGAAATTTCTAATGACAGTTTTGACGAATTTGTGGAGCTATTCGAGTACAATAACACATTATTTCCAATTACAGGGATCAAAGGTTGGATCTTGAAACGAGAAGATTATCGTAGAGAAGGTAAAATTTTTGTCTCAGAAGCCAAAGAGGTTAAATCTTCTGAACTGCAACTAGCGGAGATGCTTATCTACTAGACTTCCTTCATCATTTTTGTATACTCCTGCATTACGTATCTGATAGATCTGTAAGAATCGTGTAGCGCTTTTCTAACTCCGTCTAAATCCATCCATTCCACTTTTTTGATTCCTTCGTCTTCCTGAGGAGCCATTTTCTCATCATTTACACATTTCATCGCATACCAATGCGTCTTCTTGAGTACATATTTCTTTTTAGTTACGTAAGTATGCCAGACAGCATCAATTTTTTGATCTATGCTTACCTTAACTCCCGTCTCCTCTTCTACTTCACGAATTGCGCATTCCTTAATAGATTCACCCTTATCTAGCTTCCCCTTAGGTATATCCCAGACTTTTCGACGATAAATTAATAGCAATTTCCCATTCTTCTCCACAATACCTCCTGCAGCCTCTATTACTTTGAATTTGCTCTTTAAGTAATCAATTAACTTCCTTTTCTCCCTTGAAGAAATAAATATTGAATGTACTTTTTTAAGCTTCTTATCTGTCATAAGCTTCAGCAGACTATCTACTTGCTCAAAAGACGCATTCATAATTAAGACATCGTCAACCAACACTTCCGGGACAATCGTTTCATATTCTCTTACAATTAAGCCATATGCACGATTCATATTCACTTTCTTCTCGGAAAGGATATAAACCGGGATGTCATTGATAAAGATCTTCATCGTTGATGATTTGCAAGAGCAAGTAAATGATAAATTAAAAATGAAACAAGACATCTTTATTATTGATGGGTAATACTGTTGTTATTTATTTTGCAGTCACATGAGCATCAAGATCTACAACCCCCAACTAGCAGCAGAAGTAGCTGCTGACCTATTGAAAATTGGAGCAATTAAACTAAGTCCGAATGAGCCATTTACTTGGGCATCCGGTTGGAAATCTCCAATATATTGCGACAATCGACTCAGCCTCTCTTATCCTGATGTCCGATCAAAGATCAAGACGGCACTGAGTCTCGCGATTTCTAATTCTTTCGATGGCATTGACGTCATTGCAGGCGTAGCCACTGCAGGTATTCCTCAAGGAGCTCTAGTGGCAGAAGAGCTTGGCCTACCTTTTATTTACGTTCGATCAAAATCAAAGGGACATGGCCTTCAAAACATGATTGAGGGGAAGATCGAAGAAGGACAAAAGGTCCTTTTGGTAGAAGATCTGATTTCTACAGGAGGTAGTTCTCTTGCTGCAGCGGACGCACTTAAAGAAGCAGGTGCAGATGTAGTTGGAATGGTTGCAATCTTTACATATGGCTTTCAAGTGTCTCAGGACAACTTCAAAAATAAAGGGGTAGATCTCGTGGTATTGAGTGATTATCATCACCTATTAGATCATGCTCAAGATGAAAGAATGTTTGAAAATGATGTACTGAAGACTTTAAAAGAATGGCGTGATGATCCCGGAAATTGGGGTTAATAGGCCTCTCATCAAAACTTCTCTTCTACGCCAAGTCCAAAGAGAGCAAAATCGTACTTAACAGGATCCATAGGATCCAATACGCGCAGATTTTCGGTTAATTCAATCGCTGTCTCCCAGTCTGTTTGTTTCCTGCTTATCAGGCCTAATTTTCGTGCAACTCTATCCACATGCAGGTCACAAGGACAAATCAATTCACTAGGCTTTATTCGATTCCAAACCCCGAAATCAACCCCGTTATTGTCATGACGTACCATCCAACGCAGAAACATATTTATTCGTTTGCAAGCTGATTTACGAGATGGATTCGGAATGTGCTTATACGTCCTGACAGGATGGTCTGGCAGAGAAAAAAACATATGAAAGAATCCAGTAAGTCTTTGCTTCATTGATGTATCAGAGGCCTCATCTACAAGGAAAGCATCTTCAAGGGAATCTTTCGAAGAATAGAGCCACCTAAAAAAATGTAAAAAGTAAAGTGCATCCGTGCTATTAAATGTTCTGTGCTTAAACGCTAAAAATGGCTTGAGGTCAGATTCGGAATGATTAACTACAAAATTGTGAGGGTCGTTGTCCATAAAACTTAAGAACTCAACGCTCTTATTAATAATGGTTTTTCGTTGACCCCAGGCAAAAACAGCAGCTATGAAACCAGCAATTTCTATATCCTGCTTTTTATCAAATTTATGTGGAATAGAAATTGGATCATGCTTTATAAAACCAGGCTGATTATACTCCTTTACTTTAAGGTCTAGAAACTCTTTTAATTCTTCCGGCTTCACTCTTTGTTGTATGAAACTTCTACTCTGGATTTTGAATCAAGAATACCTAACTGATCATAAGCTGATTGCGAAAGTCTGAGCAGGATATTTTTATTCAAGCCTGTATTTGGAAGCTTACCTATTACTTTCACGTGCACAATCTGATTATTCATCAAATTTCTTACCTCTAAGTTTGTTCCTATCGGCAAGCTTCGATGTAGCGCCAAATATTTAGTGGATTTTATCGATTGAATAACTGAGGCCACACCCTCTTCATAGATACGTTCAAATCCATTTTCATCTATCTGAGTCCTTTGCTTTTCTTTTGGTCTATTAATTTCTTCTGACTCTACATTTTCATTAATTCTAAAAAAAAGCTGCTGGCCAATTTTCAAATAATCAGAATCGAGACCATTCCACAATTTTAGGCTATCGATTCTTACACCAATTTTGGAAGCAATTGTAGAAAGAGTTTCCCCTGTTTGAACCAAGTAGTCCTCAAAACCTTCAAAAGGGTCTGCCTCCACCTGTATGGTGCTGTCTGGTTCAACATTATTGACAGTAGCAATGTCAATGGAATCCTTTATATCTGTTTTATCAATCCGAGCAGCCTCATCAACTTTAAGTAGCATACCAGGTGATATGTCATTATTGGTAAGTCCGTTCCATTTCCTTAGTTCCTTGAGCTTTAAGTCATACTTCTTAGAAATGCTATAAAGTGTCTCACCTGCCTCAACCAAGTGAATTCCAGTCACACTTTGATGTTTCATTATTGAAGTATTGGCTTGAACAGGGGCATCTTTCTCAACAAGCACAGATAGCGTCTGTCCAATTTCTATTCTATTGTCGACGATTTGATTGTGCTTTATAATATTCAAAACGGAGCCTCCATATCGCTTCGCTATTGAATATAGTGTTTCATCATCTTCCACCTCATGGATAATAAAAAGTCCCTCATCTCGCTGTTCGGCACGGACACTATCTGCAGGATTCGCAAAAGATGCTAAAACTGCCAATAGGCTAACTAGTGTAAATACAAACTTCATTTCTATCCTTTATGAAAATTATTTGATCATTGAATACAAAAAATGAGCCAGGAGAAAATCCTTTCATATGAGTATCCTGCGAAATCTTCCATACCTTCTCTCCATCCTCCAACAGGAGTAAATATCGAATAAATTCTTTATCAGAACGAATATAGTAGCTGATTATGATTTTATTCTCCCACTCAAGGTACTCACAAGAAAGTGGGAGATCGATGGACAAAAACTGTGATACCATTTTATGATATTCAGTCCCATGCTCGTAAACATGAGGATGAACTAAATTTTCAATCAAATTCAGCGAAACATCATCCTCTTTGAAATTAGTATTCCAATTGTATTTGAAATGCCTTTTCTGACTTGGATCATTTTGATCTTGATACTCTGTAAAGTAAAGATCTCCACTCATTGCCGATTGCAACTTGATCCACCATGGCAGGTCTATAATGCGACTTTCAAATTGAAAATCTTCTAATGAAAGTCTATTTAGTTCAATTACTTCATCTTGCTCTTGCCTTGTATCGATAAACAATACCTTTTCTTCTTCATCTACAGCGATACTCCAAACTTGCCCGTCAAGCAAGGTGTTATTAATGGATTCATGATAAGATTTTTTAAGCATAGTCCAATTTTAGGATAACTTTAAAGGAGCAATCAGAGTTTCAAAGTTGAAGCTTTTGATTTGACTTTAGCAATTGTTTATGAGAAAACTCACTGTATTATTCATTCTTCTATTTTCTACAATCCTATTGGCTCAAGAGAAAGAAAGGCCATTGGTTCTTCATCTAAAAATTAATGATGTAATAGACCCTAGAACCAATCGTTATTCCGAGCTAGGACTTGAAAAAGCTAAAGAGCTTGATGCTGACTATGTCATTCTTGAACTTGACACATATGGAGGAGCGCTTAATGATGCGGATGATATTAGGACTAGAATATTGAATTTTGATAGACCTATTTACACTTTCATAAATAAAGATGCTGCATCTGCAGGAGCACTAATCTCTATCGCATGTGATAGTATTTATATGGCAAGTGGATCTAGTATAGGAGCCGCAACAGTCGTAACGCAAGATGGAGCGGCAGCTCCTGACAAATATCAATCATACATGCGATCAATTATGCGATCTACCGCAGAAGCTAAAGGAAGAGATCCAAGGATGGCAGAAGCCATGGTGGACCAAGATATTGATTTGGACAGTATTGCAACTGAAGGTAAAATACTGACTTTATCCACATCTGAAGCAATAGAATATGGATTCTGTGAAGCTGAAGTTTCAAGTATCGACGAAATAATGATGAGGTCTGGCGTTGATGACTATGAGTTGGAGCAATTTGAATTGGGCGCCACAGAGAAAATAATCTCGCTCTTCCTTAATCCATTTGTAAGCGGCATTCTTATCCTAATAATAATCGGTGGGATTTATTTTGAACTCCAAACCCCCGGAGTAGGCTTCCCAATACTTGCATCTATCATTGCGATAATTTTATATTTCGTTCCAAACTACTTGAACGGACTTGCAGAGAATTGGGAAATCCTAATGTTCGGTATTGGCATTGTATTGATTGCTCTAGAAGTTTTTGTAATTCCAGGTTTTGGTGTAGCCGGTATACTTGGACTCATATGCACGATTGGATCCTTGGTTCTAGTCATGCTAAACAACGACATGTTCGACTTCTCTTTCGTCGGTGGAGATGAAATTTTTATTTCTGTAGCTACAGTTTTAGCTGGACTAATGGGAGCAATAATAGTCATGTTTTTTGGAGGTGCTCGAATATTAAACAGCAGGTTTTTTAAACGTGTTGCACTTCAAGAAGTGCAAGACGCAGAGGCTGGCTTTACTTCTACTTTCTATAAAGAGCAATCAATGATCGGCTTAAAAGGAAAAACCTACACGAGGCTAAGGCCTAGTGGTAAAATAGAAATTGAAGGCACTATCTATGATGCATATACCAGAGGGAATTTTATTGAAGAAGGAATTGATGTAGAAGTAATCTCCGATGAGGGGACCAGTTTAAAAGTGAAAGAAGCATGAAACTGTTCCCTACATTGATCTGGATTTTTACGATCCTAGCTTTTGTATTCCTTTTCTTCTCTTTGAGAACGGAAACTAACCAAATACTGTATAGTTTTATTGCTCTTGGATTGTGGGGTGTGGCATTTTTGCTAAACAAGTTCAAACCTGGTGAAAAAAAGAAGGAAACATAAAGCCTGCCTCAATTGTGGTGAGCTTTTAAATCAAAAACATAACTACTGCCCCAACTGCGGCCAAGAAAATACAGATCACCAAGTGAGCCTTGGATTGCTTCTTCGAGAATTCACCTCCAATTTTTTCTCTCTTGATTCTCGTTTTGCACACACCTTTAAGCCATTCCTAGTTAAACCCGGAAAAATCACCAATTCATTCATAGATGGTAAAAGAGTGTACTATGCAAATCCTATAAGGTGGTATATAGTAATCAGCATATTTCATTTCTTCTTTCTAGCAAAAATTTTAGAACCCTCAGTAAAAGATAAAAAGCAGCGAGGTTTTGGAGGAGCTAAAGAACTATCAGTAGAAAAATACGACAGTCTTTTCAGTCTACCTGATTCTGCACATACGGGTTGGCCCATTTCCAATGCCAGGCAAAAGATGGTGACTCATCTTATCGAAACTACTGACCTAGATGCTACTCAGATTGCAGATTCGTTGCGTATTACCAATGAATCATGGTTCGATGGATTTGTAGTAAATCGAATAATCAAGATTAGTCAAGAAACAACTGCTTCAATTAACAGCTACTTGTTTAGGCAACTGCCAATAATAATATTCTTCGCACTCCCGGTTTACGCATTTCTATTGAAATTATTCTTCTGGAGGAAAGGGCTTTACATCAAACACCTTATTCATTCCATTCATCTCCATTCATTCCTCTTTTTTATTCTGAGTTGGATGTGGATATTATTATGGCTTTTCCCAAACATTAAAGGTGCAGCAATACCGATTAGTATTCTCATAATATTCAGCTATTCCGTTCTTAGCTATAGGAAAGTATATCAGATAAAATTGATTTGGAGCATTTTTCGGGCGTCTATACTCGGATTGATCTATTCCTTTTTCGTTGCAATAGTGTTCTTGGTAGGGGTGCTTATTTCACTCGCTATGATCTAAGAAAATCATCAAAGGATTGGATGATTTTTTTCACCTCTTCATCTTCTATTGCAGTAGAAATAAATAGGGATTCAAATTGGGAAGGGGCTAAATAAACCCCATTGTTTAGCATAAATCTAAAGTACTTGCCAAACTGCTCAGTATCACATGATTTAGCAGTTTCAAAATCTTTTACTTTTTGATCTGTAAAAAACAAGCTTATCATACTTCCTATGTGATTAATGGTATACTGTTTTTTATGCTTTTTAATCACCTTTTCAAATCCAACTTTTATTTTTTCTGTGGTATTACTTATTGAGGTGTAGACTTCAGGATTTTCATTTAAGTAGTTTAATTGCGCAAATCCAGCTGCCATCGCGACAGGATTGCCAGAGAGTGTACCTGCTTGGTACACGGGTCCTTGAGGTGAAACAAAATCCATGACGTCACTTCTTCCACCATAGGCACCTACTGGCATTCCTCCTCCAATAATTTTACCTAGCGTAGTAAGATCTGGACGAACATTGAATACCTCTTGAGCACCTCCTCTTGCAAGACGAAAACCAGTCATTACTTCATCAAAGATTAATAGTATCCCGTCCTCATCACAAACAGACCTCAGTCCTTCAAGAAAACCAGGATCTGGTAATACACACCCCATATTGCCGGCTACAGGTTCGATAATGATTGCAGCAATCTCGCCTTTGTTAGAATCAACTACTTCTTTGACTTTTTCAAGGTTGTTGTAAGGAGCCAGTAATGTATCTTTAGCTGTACCCTTAGTTACTCCAGGGCTATCTGGAGAACCCATTGTCATAGCTCCACTACCTGCAGCAATTAAAAATGAATCGCCATGCCCGTGATAACAGCCTTCAAACTTTAAGATTTTGTCGCGTTTTGTAAATCCCCTCGCCAACCGTATGGCAGACATTGTTGCCTCGGTACCAGAATTGACCATGCGGACTTTCTCAACAGATGGAATCATATCGGTAATCAACTCAGCAAGTTCAACCTCCATCCTACTTGGGGCGCCAAATGAAGGAGAACCAATTACAGCTTTGAATATCGCCTCCTCTACTTGTTTATTAGCATGTCCAAGAATCATTGGACCCCAACTATTGATCAAATCGATGTAAGAGTTTCCATCCTCATCATACATATAAGCTCCTTCAGCTTTCGCAAAAAAAATAGGGTCTCCCCCTACTGCTTTAAATGCCCGTACGGGTGAATTAACCCCACCAGGTATGTAGTCTTTTGCTCGTTCAAAAAGATCTTTACTTGTTGCTATTTCCATCAATTGCAGCTTCTGTTTTAGTGCGTTGATTTTTTAATTCTAAGTCTTCAAGTGTCGTAATAGGTACCACTTGGTTGTCATTGTAAGGCCCATATCTTAAACCCTCCATCAGGTTTCCTGGTCTATGTTTTCCATTGGTCAATCCACGCTGGAAATATTTCCCATGATCTTTAATCAGATTACCAATATGCCAGATTAGCTCATAGCCGTACAAATGATATTCACTAGGTTCTTCACCAATTTTATCTACGAATACTTGGTTGATTCTCTCATAAGTCCCCGACTCAACATCAAAGAACGATGGGCTTAGAAAATCTACGTTGAGCCTCTCTAGTTGGGGGTAAGAAACCAGTGAAAAATCAAGCCAATTTTCATAGCCAATAATCCCAATACTATCACTTCTAACCTCAACCATACTAATAAAATTGTTAGCAAGTAAGTTGCTTGATGTAGCTGCGAAAATATGGCCTATACTATCAGGTTGAACAGTAAATTTCACCTCATATGTTTCTATTACATCATCACCGTTTTCATCTCTAATAATTCTTCCAGTGTCCTCATTTCTTAAGCTTCTAGTTCTAACTAGTCTACCAGGAATCTGTGATATAGAATCCATTTCGGATTGAGAATACATAGTATCCAACCGTACTTCATATTGTTCTGTGAAATCTATTTGAATTTGTTGAGCATCTTCGTTTGTAAGACGTTCAAATCTTATTACCTGGAAGCTATCTCTCTCTATTGTTTCTTTATAGGCATTCGCTATGATGCTATCTCTGTCTGTTTCGTAGAAAATGAAAAGCTTCTTGTTATCAGTGAATTTATCTGTAGCAAACTTAGCTGCCTCTCTACCTTGTGTGGAATAGGAAGGTTTGAATAAATATGAATAAGGATTATCACCTATAATGTCACCATTTGATGAAACTGGATTTACCATGGTGATCTGGTTTTCTTTAGAAAACTGTGAAATATATTTCGTGGGGCCAGAATATAATGGACCAACAATCACATCTGCATCATCTAGTTTGCCATCCTTGATAAGATTGTAAGTTTCTGCGCCTTTTTTCTTAGTGTCAAATGGGAATAGATTAAGTTTTATCCCTTCCTCTTGCAGTTTTTTTTGTGCTAAATCCATCCCCTGGTACAAATCGAAGATTATCGAATTGCGAATGACTGATTGAGGATTATCTAGGTTTTCGAACATAAAAGGAAGGACCACGGCTATCCCATATTCATCCTTTTTGATAATTGGCAAACTTTCATCACCACCCAACTCCAAGTCAAATTTTTCCGACAGCTCTAAAAGGAGCAAGTGATCTCTTTCGTCATATGGTTGATTTAAAAGTGCTTTAGCGTAGTATTTACCAATGTGCTCATTATTTGGGTTGAGAGCGTAGGCAGAATCTAAACCTGACAAAGATTTCTTGCTTAAAAAATCATCGATAAGAAACATCTGCCATTCCATAGGCAGCTTTTGAACATTCCTAAATGCCCGATAGTAATCCGATTGATCAAATGCTAAATACGTAAGCCAGTAATCTACTTCTTGATTCTTATCCCAATTTGGGAACTTAATCTGAATCTGTTTTAGCATATCCTCAGCCACGCTATGCTGATTCAATTTCATTGCTGAAAGTGCATAGTAGAATGACGCATATTCACCAAAAACTTGATCTTCAGAGAGGCTTTGAAATGCCAACTTGGCTTCTCTGTAATTACCCAAGCCAAATTGACGCTTAGCTTCTAGATATTCCGATTGACCAGATTGGGCTTTCAGAAATAAAACTGAAACAAAAAGAAGACTAAAAAAAAGATATCTCACAGTTGGTTGTTTTTGGCATTAAAACTAAAAATTATTCCCACTCTATTGTTGCCGGAGGTTTGGAGCTAATGTCATAAACTACTCTATTTACCCCTTTCACGTTATTAATTATTCGATTGGAAATTTTACCAAGAAAATCATATGGCAAATGTACCCAATCGGCAGTCATACCATCTAAACTAGACACTGCTCGTAAAGCCACTACATTCTCATAGGTTCTTTCGTCGCCCATAACTCCAACCGATTGCACCGGTAATAGCATCGCACCAGCCTGCCAGACTTCATCGTACAATCCTTCCTCTTTCAGTCCATTGATAAAATAAGCATCAACTTCTTGGAGTATTCTAACCTTATCAGGTGTGATGTCACTTAGAATTCTAATTCCTAATCCAGGACCTGGGAATGGGTGTCTTCCAAGTATAAAATCAGGAATATCTAAGGTTCTTCCTACATTTCTGACCTCATCCTTAAAAAGTGTATTTAGGGGTTCTACAACCTTCAGATTCATTTTAGCAGGTAATCCCCCAACATTGTGATGAGATTTAATTGTGACGGATGGACCATTTACAGAAACAGATTCAATTACATCTGGATAGATCGTGCCTTGTCCAAGCCATTTAACATCTTGAATGTTTTTAGCTTCTTCATCAAAAACTTCGATGAAAACCCTGCCAATTATCTTTCGCTTACCTTCAGGATCACTCTCTCCTTTCAATTCATCATAAAAGCGTGATTTGGCATCAACTCCTTTTACATTAAGGCCAAGTCCTTCATAAGACTTCAAAACCTGATCAAATTCGTCTTTTCTAAGAAGTCCATTGTCAACAAAAATACAGTACAGGTTTTTCCCAATAGCTTGATGAATGAGCATAGCAGCAACAGATGAATCGACACCTCCAGATAGACCTAACACCACTTTATCATCACCAAGCTGCTCTCTTAGCTTCGCAACAGTGTCTTCAACAAATATATCCGGAGTCCAATCTTGCGCCGAATTACAGATATGTACCACGAAATTTCTAAGTACAGTTTTTCCATCAGTGCTATGCGTTACTTCTGGGTGAAATTGGATTCCGTAGACAGGTTTCCCTTCTATTTTAAATCCGGCTACAGGTATTGATTCTGTATTAGTTATCAGCTGAAAGTTTTCAGGTAGGTTAGTGATCGTGTCAGCATGGGACATCCAAACCTGGCTTCCAATTTCAATTTCTTTTAACAAGTCAACATGAGTGTCGACTGTTTTTAAATTTGCTCTTCCATATTCTCGATGATTAGACTTCGCTACAGTACCTCCATTCTTTTTGACAAGTAACTGGGCTCCATAGCATACATCTAAAACCGGAACTTCTCCGAGTTGACTCATATCAATATCAGGAGAACCTTCATCCAAGACGGAGCAAGGACCGCCAGATAGAATTACCCCCTTTATATCTGGAGTAACTTCGAATTTGCTAAATGGGTGAATCTCACAGTAAACGTTAAGCTCTCTTACTCTTCTAGCAATTAGCTGTGTATACTGAGAACCAAAATCGAGAATTAAAATCTTATCTTGCATGGCCACAAAATTACAGGCTTCTACCGTACATCTAAGCGGTTTATCTATCGAAAAATTAATATGATCTCATAAACATTTTAATACTGGAATAATTTTGGTTTAATACCTTCACATGTTAGAACGAATTGTACACATGAAGAAAATACTTTATTGTCTGGTTATTTTATCTTTTTTCACCACAACAGCCCAAAATAAACCTCGGATTGTGATTGGTATTGTTGTTGACCAAATGAGGCAAGAATATCTTTTGAGATTTTCAGACAAGTTTTCGGATGATGGATTTAAACGCCTGATGAATGACGGCTTTGACTATAAAAATGCGCATTACAACTACGTGCCTACCTATACAGCCCCAGGTCATGCATCCATTTATACAGGTACAACTCCATCCAATCATGGAATCATTGGAAATAGTTGGTATTCCAGAGATAATGACCTAAGCATATACTGTGTTTCGGATCCCGACCAATCAGGTGTAGGAGGAAGTAACGCTAATGGCAAAATGTCTCCGAAAAACCTGCTTTCATCAACAATCACAGATGAATTAATGCTGACAACTAATTTTCGATCTAAGGTTGTAGGTGTTTCTATCAAAGACCGCGGTTCAGTGTTGCCTGCAGGTCATAACCCAACTGGAGCATATTGGTTTGATAGCAAGACTGGAAATTTCATGACTAGTACATACTACACGGATAAACTACCTTCTTGGGTAGATCGATTCAACAGAAAAAAAATAGCAACAAATTATTTGAATAATACCTGGGATACAATGCTCCCCATTGAAGAGTATGTAGAGAGCACAGCAGATGATGCTCCTTACGAAATTGCTTTTAAGGGCAAAGAGGAAGCCATATTTCCATATGATTTGAAAGAACTAGCTAAATCAAATGGTGTTGGACTCATTCGAAGTACTCCATACGGTAACAGTATGGTTCTAGATATGGCTATAGCTGCTATAGAAGGAGAGAAACTAGGTGAAGATCCAATTACTGATTTTCTTGCAATCTCCTTCTCTTCGACTGATTACATCGGCCATCAATTTGGAGCCAATTCGATTGAACTGGAGGATACTTATTTGAGGCTTGATCTTGAGCTCAAAAGGTTATTCGATTACCTAGATGAAAATTTTGATGGAAGTTACACCTTGTTTTTGACGTCAGATCACGGCGTTGTAAACGTGCCTTTATTTCTGGAAGACAACAATATGGTTGGTGGCTATCTTAAAAAAGAGGATGCAGCTAGAAAACTACGAGAGAAGATTGAAGTTAAATTGGGTGAAGGCGATTGGATTTCTGATGTGAGTAATGATCAAATATTCCTAAATAGGGAATTTATAGTCAGCAAAGGACTTGATTTTACTGAAGTAAGCAACGTTGTTAAAGAAATTGCATTAGAACTGGATGAAATTGAGGATGCACTTACTAGAGAAGAAATTTTGAAAAGAAACGCTAATCATAGTTATGCGATGAGAATAGGAAATGGATTCCATCGCAAAAGATCTGGAGATATTGCGAATAGATTAAAACCAGGATATTTAACTATTTCAGCAGGATATGGTGTGAAAGGGACCTCGCATGGATCTGGTTACACATATGACACACACATTCCGATAATATTTTATGGCAGTGGAGTTAAAAAAGGATCTAGTGTAAGACAAGTAAGTATTACGGATATTGCTCCTACGCTATCCATGCTACTTGGTATTTCTCTTCCAAATGCCTCTACAGGATCACCGCTAAAAGAACTATTCGAATAAAACATAACTACAGGAGTTTAGTATAATATCTCTATGAGACTAATCTGGGTACTTTTAATCTTTACTTCACTTTATAGTTTTTCTCAGCCATTAAAAATTGCGAAACTAAAATATGATGGCGGAGGAGACTGGTATGCAAACAAAACAGCATTACCAAATCTTATTGAATTCTGCAATGATCATATCAATACCAATATGGCCATTTCTGAAGATATAGTTGAAGTAGGTAGCCCAGATCTATTCCTATATCCTTATGTATACATGACTGGGCATGGAAATGTCGTTTTCAATAATTTACAAGTCGAGAACTTAAGAAATTACCTGACGTCTGGTGGGTTTCTGCACATAGATGACAACTATGGTCTTGATCAATTTGTACGTATCGAAATGAAAAAAGTATTCCCTGAATTAGATTTCGTTGAAATTCCTTTCGATCATCCTATTTATCATCAAAAATTTGATTTTGATAGAGGGTTGCCAAAAATCCATCAGCATGATGGAAAGCCTTCTAAAGGTTTCGGGTTGATTTATCAGAATAGACTGGTATGTTTTTATTCATATGAATCAGACCTGGGAAATGGATGGGAGGATCAATCAGTCTATAATGATCCACAAGAAATCCGACTTGAAGCCCTCAAAATGGGTTCTAACATAATTTCTTACGCATTTACTAGTGCTCAATAAATAGTAAAGCCCCAATCATCCGAAGAATCATGGGGCGATTACCTACCTGAAAACTTATTTACCAAATACTATCTTGATCCTCGCGGGTTAATTACTTTGGTGAAAGGTTCCCCTCCATTAATTGTAATTGTCACCTCATTGTCGCATGTCCCGTCACCATAGTCGATAATAGCCACGTTATCGCCTGATGTATACTGCTTAATGCCTGATACAGGGATAAAAACCCCACTAGACCAACACGCTCTTTTATATACTATTCGAGTTAAAATCTCCATCGAATATGAGTTCCCTTCTCTTCCAACACCATTTGCGTTTCCTTCAACACTTGCCTCATCGTTAATTGGGTTATCACCACGATGCCATGTACGAGTTCTTGTAGATTCTCTTGTAGCAGTTGTGCCATCTTCAAAAGTCATCATACCTCCTATCAACGATATGCTGAAAGTTGGGTCGTCATCAATACTGGCAGATATATTTTCGACTGTACGAGCTCCTTCTATTTGAACTCCATCTAAACTAAACCCATCAAATACAGCTGTTCGGGAGGCACCTGGCACCAATCTATGGTCAGTGTAAGTAATGCTAATGATTCCCGCTCTGGTTCTTCCGCCAGGACCCACGCATCCATCTCCATAATCGATGGTTATTGTCTTAGCATCTTCGTCATGAGTAACCGAGGCACAATCAAGGATTGCATCCCTTATTATTCTTCCACCAGTCTCAACAGATTCTAAACCTGCCTCCACAATTGAGTCAATGTCTTCATAATTTGATTCTAAGGTAGATTCTGCTTCGACATCAAGTTCTTCTACTAAATCAATATCAGATTCAGAATTAGAGTCATCACTACATGAAGAAAGAAATGTGACAAATGCAATCGCAGTAATAAATAATAGCTTTTTCATAGTTGTTTTATTTCTTGTAATTGTTTTTTCAAATGATTTGGAGCTTTGACAGACTCGATCTGAAAAGGTTTAATGCGCCAGAAAAAAAATTATGGTTCTACAATTGACAAAAGGTGGACATTCGGGTTTAGTAACAATTATTCTCCTAATAGTGCTAATTGATTGTTTATTATTGTAGTGCGTAGATTCTAAATCCACCCTTTATGAAATATTTCATAGCAGTACTGTTATTTTCTTCGATCTCACTAAGCGCATACAGCCAGGGATGTAGTGACGCCGGGTTTTGCACAATGGGAGCAATGAAACCAGATCAGAATTATAGCAAGAGAATCGCAATCAAACTTCGATCAATCGAATTCAACTACTACAGAGGAACGAGCTTAGTTACTCCGATAATTTACGCAGCAACCATTGATTTCAATCTAGGCATTAATGACTACAGTTCATTTCAAATTAAACTTCCATACCAATGGGTAAAAGGAAGTCTTGGTGAAACGGCAGGAATGGGTGATATATCATTAAGCTATACTCGATTACTCAAAGCGACAGAAAAATGGAATATAAATGGAACCCTGGGAGCTAAAATCCCTGCAAATGATGGAAATACCACGGTAAACAATGAATTTACAGGAAATGTTGATGCTCCAATCCACATGTATTATCAGCAAAGTTTGGGTTCATATGATGCAATCGCTGGAATTTCAGCGATAAACAGCAAATGGCTAGTTGCTGCAGGGATTCAGATAGCTCTTACCAGAAATAATAATCAATTTGTTTGGGACAATTTCCCTGATTACCCATTTCAGGACTATGTTCGCAAATACAACGTAGGCCGAGAACTATTGAGGGGCATTGATGTAATGTTGCGTGTAGAGCGCAATTGGCGATTTACCAATTTTAATTTTTCACTGGGAGCCTTGCCTATCTACAGAATCACTAAGGATGAAGGAATACTTCCGGGGAGTAATGAGCGAACAAAGTTACCTAACACCACCGGTCTTGCCTTAGCTGTACTAGGTAGTTTTGGCTACCATTTTGATGTAAACAATAGCGTAAAACTTATTCAGGGGATAAAGCTTGTTGATAGAGATTTCAACCCTGATGGGCTAACAAGAGATGAGGTTTTAAGCATTAGTTACGTTTATAAGTTTTAATAATGAGGATACTGATTATAAAAATTTTGCTGATTTCATCAGTTGTTTCACTTGGACAAGTAGATCAACTTAAACAAGCAGATCAACTTTTTGAGAACAGTAAATTCGAAGATGCATATTCTTTATATAAAGAGGTTGGGAATATTCATTTTGCCAATGAATCGTATGATCAATATGTGATTTCTCATCTAAAAATGATTGAATGTCAATTGCAATTGGGAGATCCATTCCTTGCAAAGAATCTTGCATTAAATACGTTCGACTTCATTAATGCTGAGATGCCAGATCAAAAAGTATTAAAAGCAAGATGCCTCACTCAAATAGGGCTTAGTTACTTAAACCTTGGGCATAATGATGACGCTCTGGAAAACCTGTTGCAAGCAGAAAGCACGTTTCTAAACGAAGATTCTGACGATAGAGCAAATTGCCTGGATGCAATTGGCCAAGTATATAATAACAATGAGAATAAGCAATTGGCTATTCAATATCTAGAGCAGGCTTTTAAAATGCGACGCAAACTATTTGGGCCGCAATCAATTGAAGCGGCAAATTCATATAACAACCTCGGTCAAGTATTTTTAAAAACAGATCCACTACAAGCAATTATCTACTTCAATCGGGCAAAAGGAATCTATGAAGATAAATTAGGTAACAATAGCATCAGGGCACTTCGGGCAAACTTAAATATCGCCTTTGCTGAAATGGAGCAAGAAAATTACGATGATGCGCTAAATCAATTGAATGAAGTCAAGCTGATATATGATGCAATATATCCCGGAGAACACCCGATTAAAGCATACATATTAACCATTATAGGTAATGTGCACCTTAAAAAAGAGGAGTATGAAAGGGCATTGCTAAACGGAAATGAAGCATTAGAAATGTACATTTCTTTATTTGGAGAAAAACACCCAGATGTTGCAAATACCTATTATTTGATTGGTGAAATTCATAAAGCTAAAAGTGAATTTAAAGTTTCAGTAGAATTTTATCAGCGAGCTCTTTATGCAAACCTCCCTGATCAAGTTTACTCAGATGTATACGACCTACCCATCTTACAAAATTATTTTAATGGAGATATACTGCTGCGAACTTTACAAGCCAAAGCAATTGCACTTGGCGCATTACATTTTGAAAAATCACTAAATGTGAAAGATTTAGTGGGTGCAATTGATACATACCGTAAGTGCGATGATTTGATCACGATAATAAGAAGAAAACGCCTCAATGAGCAAGACAAATTAAGATTGGGTCAAATCGCTAAAGAAGTATATGAAAGCGGCATTCAGTTATCACTAATACTGAGTGAACAAAGTTTCAATAGAAAAAAATACATTCAGACTGCCTTTGATTTTTGTGAACGAAGTAAATCTTCTGTTTTGCTTGAGGCTATTACAGAATCAAAAGCGAAGAAGTTTGCCGGCATTCCTGATGAGCAAATAGTTTTAGAAGACAGTCTGAAAGATGAAATCTCCTATTTAGAGCAACAGTTGGCACAACAAGAAAATGCCGACAACCAAGAAATGAAAGATCTGCTCTTTAGCTACCAAAATACCTACAGAGATTTCATTTCAAACTTAGAAACCAATTATCCTCAATACTATAGTTTAAAGTATGATCAGTCTATTGCGACTATAGCCTCAGTACAAAAACATCTAACAAACAATATGGCCATGCTTTCATATTTTTTAGGTGACAAGGAATTGTACATTTTCATCATTACCAATAAGGGTATGAGGGCTGAAAGAAAGCCTAAGGAGTCAAATTTTGAAAAGCAGGCGTCAGCATTAAGAAATGCCATTAAATACAATAGTAAAAGTGCCTTTCTTAAAACATCAAGGTCTTTGCACTCACTTTTAATTCCATCACTCCCAACCAACATCAGTGAACTTGTCATTCTCCCAGATGGTGTACTTGGAACACTACCCTTTGAATCTTTTGTTGATGCCAATGATAAATCTGATGATTACATTAATGCTAAATTTTTAATAAAAGACTATCATATCTCTTACGACTATTCTGCCACACTCTTTAATGATCGAGTAGCTGACGATCAACAAATAAACCCAGAAATATTGCTTATAGCACCGGTAAGCTTTGAAGAAAATGAAGTCAGAATGAATCCATTACCAGGATCTGAAAAAGAAATTGACGAGATCAGGTATTTATTTATGGGAAGTAGTAATGCTCCAAAAATTCAGGTTGGAAGTGAAGCAAGTGAAGCAAACTTTAAAAAAGAAAATCTTGGTAAGTATCGATACCTTCACTTTGCTACTCATGGATTAGTAAATGAATCAGAGCCCGCCCTCTCAAGAATTTTTCTAAAACCAGGCTCAAACGAAGATGGTAGCCTATACACTGGGGAAATATATAATCTCAACATAGATGCTGATTTAGTGACACTTTCTGCATGTGAAACTGGCCTGGGCAAAGTAGCTAAAGGAGAAGGAATAGTTGGCCTTAGCAGAGCTTTGCAATATGCTGGAGCAAATAACATCATAGTTTCTCTTTGGCAAGTAGCGGATGCCTCAACTGCTCAAATGATGATTGAATTTTATAAATACAATCTAAATAACGAACATCATGGCTATAACTCAGCTCTGAGAACCGCCAAGCTTTCACTACTTTCTTCAGAAGAATACTCACGACCTTACTATTGGGCGCCATTTATTTTGGTCGGTATGTGATTATCTTTAGAATGTGAACAAAAAAATCTCTTTCGGACTTACTGCATTCATATTATTCCTGATACTATTTGATGCATTCCAACAAAAATATTATCTCGAATCTTTTAACCTCCTTCCAGAGGGAGAGATTTTATCATTTGCATACTTACTAAAACAGCACAGTATTAGATGGATAATTTGGGCGATTACATCGATACCATTTTCTTTTCTTATCTGGAAAGAATTGATCAGAAATAAACGTGTTTTGCCTTCTCAGTCCATATTTCGAATTAGCACTGCAATTGTATTGACAATCATTATCTCAATAACTGTAGTAAGCATTCAGTCAATTTTTCATCAAGAATTATATATTGAAAGCAGCACGTTATATGAGTTTTTTGTCTTTTTCATATTTCAAAAGGGGCTTACATTTTTAATGGCATCAATTACTGTTGCGCTCATTCTGTACAATCAATCAAGTGAGCGGACTATTGAAAGTCAATTTGTGGAAATCAAAAATCTAGAGCGGAAAAGCACTGATTTGGAAGAAGCTTTAAATATGTCTTCTAAAAGCGAACCACATTTAAACATTAAAATTGGTCACAAGTTTCAACCAATTCCTCTCAACGAAATAGTTTGGATTCAATCGGATGACTATTGCGTAAAAGTACATACTGAAGATAAAGCATATAGCTTTCGTAAAAGTATGAAGTCACTCGAGGAACAACTTTCTAGGTATGGATTTATTCGAGTTCATAGAGCTGCACTTCTAAATCTCAATTTCCTTCACCAAGTAAATTTTGATTCGTCTACTATAGAATTAAGTAATACTACTCAATTGCCATTGTCAAAGACAGGAGCAAAAGCACTCAAACAAAAGCTAGAGCAAGACGCCATCTAAATCGATTCCCTGCAAATAAATAAGCGCTTGCTGCAATTATTAGTGGTTTCCAAATCAAGGTCAGTTTGTTTACCAAAAACTATCTTATGAAAAAACTACTATTACTCTTTTCGATAATAAGCTTTTCAAATCTTACAGCTCAATATAATTATGAGTCAACAGATGAATATCCTTATGGAAGATTGAATCCTGAAGCCCCAAAACAAACTGCTGATTATGCCCCAATTATAGGTAGATGTGAATGCAAATCAGTTGCTAGACTTAATCAAACAACTTGGGCAGATACTGTTATGATGCAATGGACATTTAAGTATATTATGAATGGAATGGCTGTTCAAGATCAAACGCTTAAGGCAGACGGAGTTCACTCAGGAAGCATTCGACAATACAATACAGATAGCTCAAGTTGGTATGTCCATTACTATTCTACTTCAGCCGCAACTCCTATATTATCAGCATGGTCTGGCAATAAGGCAGAAAATGGAGATATAGTTCTCTATAAAGATCAGCCTGCCCCAAACGGGATGGAAGGATTTTTCAAAATTGTGTTCTCAAATATTACAGAAAAAGGGTTCAATTGGACCGGTGCATGGGTAGATAAAACAGAATCTATTACGTATCCAACCTGGCGTATCTATTGCGACAAATTGGAATGATTATTCATGATTGTTTACAAGTAAGGAGTCATTTTTTTACATTTTAAAAAATAATTTGACACCTTGCTTGTTCTAATACCTGTAATCGATACGTATGAAGAGAGTAAAAATCGGTGACATGGTGGAAAGTGATTATGGCAAAGGAAAGGTACTTGCTGAGACCAAAGAATGGTTTATCCATGATGACTCAGCTAATAATAGCAATTCCGAATTTGCGATATTGAAGTCAGATGACAATTACCAAGTGGTAAAAGAGTTAGAGCTTCACGCTTCCTAGTGTCTAATAGCCTTATTCAGCGACCAATAAGTCTACAATTTCATTGAATCGCTGATCAAAGGAACGGTAATATTCACCTGTTGCTGGTCCATTAAAATAGCTATGAACGTAGCGAACATACCCTTGCTTATCCAAAATGACAAGTGTAGGGAATGCTTCTATGCGGTTCATAAATGGAAATGGTGTTGCAGCACCGGTTTTACTTAACCTGCCTCCCAAGATCAAATCATACTCGATTTCATTCACCACTCTATACTTTTCTAATCGTTCTAAACCATATTCTTGTGAATAATTTGCTTCATATGAAGACGCTAGAATTGAAACCCTATCCTTGTTTTTTTGATACCATTCTACCAGATATTTAGTTTGATCATGACTATTAGGACACCAAGTACCAAAGAGTTGAATGATCAATACTTTGCCCTCATATTTGGATGGGTCAATTGCATCTTTTCCTTGACTAGCACCAAGTAAATCGTAGTAGGGTTTGTGAGTTCCTGGATCTACCTTAACCATTTCAAATGGATCTTTGAGCTCAGCTTCCGAATCATATGTAGCTTGCCAAGGTTCTGAATATCCATTATCATAAATCATTTCACCACTCCATCCTTCAGGAGATCTTTTTCCTAGAAACGCAAAAGCGTGAGCTCCATCAAAACAAGAAAGCTTCATTGAATCTCCGTCAAGAATACCTTCAAAAAATCTATAATCGCTGACTTCAGTCATGATTGTCCCTGATACGATATGCCCTTGTTGCTTAAACAGGCCTACCCCTTTCGACATTCCTGGAGTTTCTGGAGAAAAAGTAATGGACCAACGTTCTTCTATGGGTGCAAATGGCCGAACACTATTTTTCTTCATTCTGGTTCGTCCAAAATCTGCTTTAAATGGTATACTTAAATCGCGGTAATACTTGTTGTAGACACCACTCATGCCCATAGCGCTAAAGCTCGCTCGTATCTCAACATCAAACGGATCAAGTGGTACAATAATGCTGTCATCTTTTATCTCAACATTTTTTATTACTCTGCGATCGCTGCCATTTAGAATAGTTATCTCAGGAGAGTCGCCTGATGGATATCCAACTTCGAAAATAAAAGGCACTTCTGCACTATCATAAGAGATAACTCCACGCCATTGTCCTGATTTAATAAATTGAGATGAGCAACAAAATGCGATAAACAGAAAGAGTGTGGTGACTAGATACTTCATATGTCATAATATAATCAGTTATCCAATCTGATTACTTATTTTGGTATATTTATTAATTAACTAACCTAAAATTAATTATGACAAATGGATCTGTAAAGGCACCAACCTGGTTTATGGTTGTAGCTGTAATCGCCCTTATTTGGAATCTCCTTGGTGTGCTAGCATATCTCGGAGAGGCGTTCGCAACTGAAGAAATGATTGCGGCCATGACCGAGGAACAAAGAACTATGTTAGAAAATAGACCCGTATGGGCTACTGCAGCTTTTGCATTAGCTGTTTGGGGAGGTTTATTGGGATGTCTTTTGTTAGTGCTAAAAAGAAAACTTTCGCAATTGATCTTAATCATTTCGCTAGTTGGCGTTCTTGTTCAAATGATCTACAACCTGTTTATCGCAGGATCTACAGTTACTTATGGTCCAGGTCAAATTGTAATGGCTCTTATGATTCCATTAATTTCTATCCTACTTGTGCTAATGGCAAAGAAAGGTATTGCTGCAGGGTGGCTCAAATAAATAATATTAAATAACTAATTAAGGCTGTTTTAATTGAATGTTTAATACAATTAAAACAGCCTCTCTTATTTAATGGATTAATGCATCTTTGCCGCACATGACATTTAATGACTTTAACCTAGACGATCAGCTTACAGAGGCAATCGATCATATGGGCTTCTCTGAAGCTACCCCCATTCAAGAGCAAGCTATTCCTGCCATTCTAAAAGGAAAAGATCTTATTGCTTGCGCTCAAACCGGAACAGGTAAAACAGCAGCATTTGTTATCCCTGCTCTCAACTACTTAGCACAAAATCCAAGTGACGACGTAAAGATTGTAGTAGTAGTACCCACTCGAGAATTAGCCATTCAGATTGATCAGCAGATCGAAGGGTTTTCCTATTTCCTTCCCGTCCATTCTATAGCCATTTATGGAGGTGGTGACGGATCAGATTTTGAGCAACAGAAAAAAGCGCTCACAGAAGGAAGCAATATCGTTGTGGCTACTCCTGGCAAACTTATATCTCACCTGAATTTAGGATATGTGAAATTTGATCAAGTAACTCACCTGATACTTGACGAGGCGGATAGAATGTTGGATATGAACTTCTATGATGATATAAAGAAGATCATTACATTTCTACCAAATTTATCTCAAACATCAATGTTTAGTGCGACAATGGCACCTAAGATTGAAAAGCTTGCAAAGAGCATACTTAATGACCCGCTTAGAATAACGTTGGAACTTGCTAAGCCCTCCGAAAAAATTAGTCAGGAAGTTTATAAAGTTGAAGAGGGATATAAAACTGAGCTTATTAGCAAACTAATAAGTCGATATAATGAGTTTGAAAGCATATTGGTATTTAGTTCTACCAAAAAGAAAGTTTCTGACATTGTGAAAAGCCTGAATAAAGCTGGGCTAGAGTCCAAAGGAATTTCTTCTATGCTTGATCAAGATGAACGTGAGCGAATTCTACTTAAATTCCGCGCAAAGAAACTACGCATCCTTGTAGCAACAGATGTCCTATCAAGAGGTATTGATATCAAAGACATCAACTTGGTAATAAATTACGATGTACCAAACGATGCAGCAGACTACGTACATAGAATTGGAAGAACAGCAAGAGCTAAAACAAGTGGTGTTGCCATAACACTAGTGAATAAAGATGATGCCTACAAGATGAAACGAATCGAGAAGCTCATTGAAAGAAAACTTGAAAAAGTTGATTACCCAATGAAAATGAGGTAAACGATATTTCACTCCTCATGTAATTGTTAAAGAGCTAATTGAGGTCAATTTTTGTCGTCATGCCGTCCTTCAGAGCCAAAATCAATTCGAAATTCGATGAATTGGATAACCTATCTACGCGAATAACCATTTATAGCTGTTAATTGAGTTGAGAATACTTAGACCATCAGATGGTCCGATTAATAGTTAGTAATAATATCTTTCTCATAACCATTAATCGGACCA
>CAZWLS010000016.1:0-10154 GCA_964634415.1 uncultured Roseivirgaceae bacterium
AGTATTTTCCGGATCTAATAAACAGATGCTATGACTGACCCTATTTCACCTGAACTACTTACCAACTGGAACACTTACGGAGGATATCTAGCCATGGCTGTGGCTGGTGTCGGCGTATTAATCTTGTTAGGACACTACCTGAAATTATTAGCTACTGGTGACTTTAAAACTAGATATGACTACATCAACATGCATGAAATTAACATGCTATGGAATGGAGCATTGTTAATAATCGTTGGAGGCACGCTTTACTTCAATACCATTTTCGCCGAGTCTACATGGCTATGGTTTTTTGTAAGACTATTCATGAGCTCAATGTTCGCTGTCATCCTTGGTGTGATCATTCAGAATGTTCTAAAGTTTTATTATCCGTTCTTTATTGAGAAAAGACTAAAGAAATTAAGATATACTCCGCGAACTTCTCCTGATGGAAGAAAAATGAAACTCCTTAGTGAGGAAGAAGAAGATGTTTACCTTGATGAAGGTATGCAAGCTGAGGAAGATGCATTCTCTGTTGATTATGATGTTTGGATTGATGAGCAATCAGGATTCACTAAGATCGAAAAATATAACGGTAGACTTCATGCCCTTCAGTGCAACAACTGTAATTATCAAACTTTAAAAGTTGATAGAGAAGAAGTAATTCAAGTTGCTTCAGAAACAGAAGAAGGGGAATTAATGAAATACTATGCTTGCGGTTATTGTGGACACAAAGAAAGAAAGTCCTTCAAAATTGCAAGACTTAAAGCCGGAGAAGCTGTTTAAGGAAATTACAATTAGAAAACCCTGGCAGAGATGTCAGGGTTTTTTTATGTCTTAAAGTTTTATACATACATTTTGTGGTTCCGAAAAAAATCTGAGAGCCTCATTTCCACCCTCTCTTCCAATACCTGAATCTTTCATCCCTCCGAATGGAGTTCGTAGATCCCTGAGCAGCCAACAATTGACCCAAATAATACCCGATTGTACGGCATGTGATACCCGGTGAGCTCGCTTTAAGTTAGAAGTCCAAATGGTGCAAGAAAGACCATATTTAGTAGAATTAGATATCCTAATTGCCTCATTTTCATCTTTAAACCTATTCAATGTAACTACTGGCCCAAAGATTTCTTCCAAATTAGTCCGGCAATTTTCGTCTAGACCTTCTATGACTGTTGGCTCATAGTAAAATCCATCTTTCTCGATCCTGCTACCGCCATGCAATATTATACCTCCTTCTTCTATCGCTAACTTGACGTACGAGTCTACTTTTTCCAAATGTGATTCAGATACAAGTGCTCCAAGGTTTGAATTGTCATCCGAAGGATCTCCAACTACCAACTTCTGACATTCCTTTACAAACTTTTCTTTGAACTCGTCATAGATAGCATCTTCGATAAGAATTCGTGAACCACATAAACATATTTCTCCTTGATTGGTAAATGAGCTCTTTACACTTGTTTTGACAGCCTCTTCAAGATCGCAATCTGCGAAAATTATATTGGGATTTTTGCCTCCAAGCTCTAATGACACTTTTTTAAATTGTTGAGATGCTGTCGCACCAACAATCTTACCAGTGGCAGTACCTCCGGTAAACGATATAGCCTTAGTTGCTGTATGTTCAACAATTGCCTGACCAATTCCTTTACCTTCTCCATGTAAGATATTTAACACCCCTGCGGGCATTCCCGCCTCCTTCGACAATTTACCCAACATATAGGCAGTCATAGGGGTTAACTCGGAGGGCTTGGCAATTACACAATTACCCATCGCTAGGGCTGGTGCGATTTTCCAGGAAAAAAGATATAACGGTAGATTCCAAGGAGAAATACAACCTACTGTGCCTATTGGAGCTCTTCGAGTATAGTTAACCATAAATCCTTCTGAAACTTGTGCCTCCGTAGAGAAGTTGACTATGGCAGAGGCGTAAAACCTGAAATTTGCACTAGCACGAGGAATGTCAACTGCTTTCGCTAACCAAAATGGTTTTCCATTATCTCGACTTTCCATTCGGGCCAGCTCCTCTAGATTATCCTCGATAAGGTCAGCAAGCTTGTGAAGAATCTTGCTGCGTTTATCCGCAGCCATAGCACTCCATTCTGGGAATGCATTCTGGGAGGCAGTAACAGCTTTTTCCAGATCTTCTTGTGTTGAATTAGGAATATTGGCAAAGACTTTACCAGTTCCTGGCTCTACATTGTCAATGTAATTTCCTTTAATCGGATCAACATATTCTCCATTTACGAAATTCTGAATCTTTTGCATGATCATTAAATTGAACCTGTTCGACCTCCATCAATTCTTAAACTTGTGCCACTTATATAGGCACCACTTTTACTACATAATAGCCCTGCATATGCTGCGATCTCCTCTGGCTCGCCAAATCTGCCTGCTGGAATAGTCTTTTTCATATCATTTTCAACCTCTTCTTTCGATTTTCCTAGACTCTTAGATTTTCCTGCAACTAGGCTTTCAATTCTGGAGGTACTGATAAATCCTGGTAAAATATTGTTCACAGTAATTCCAAATTGGCCCAATTCATTTGCCAACGTTTTTGCCCAAGAAGCCATCGCTCCTCTTACAGTATTGCTGACACCTAGTCCAGGTATTGGCACTTTTACAGAAGTAGAGATTATATTCACAATTCGTCCATAATTGGCACCTTTCATTCCAGGAAGCAGCAACTTTACTAACGTATGACTTACATGGAGATGCCTGCCAATAGCCAAATCAAATTCATCCAACGCTGCATCAACTAATGGTCCGGGCGCAGGTCCCCCAGTATTGTTTATCAAAATATGATAAGCGCCCTTTGCTAAACCTTTTTGAACTTCTCTTTTAACATCTTCCAAATTATCAAAATCAGCCACTAGATAATCATGGTTTCCAGGACCTAATTTGCCTAAAGCAAGTTTTAAAGAATCTTCATTTCGAGCAAAAAGCGTAACACCTGCGCCCATTTGGCTAAGTTCTTTCGCAATAGCAAGCCCCATTCCTTGCGAACTACCACAAACCAATGCTCTTTTACCTTTCAGGTCTAAATCCATAATTTTTTCCTAACTTTTCTTCAAAAATAAACATCTCTGACATGGCGATAAAAAGACCTTTTAATCTACAAAAATGGATAGATGAAAATCGGGATTTACTAAAGCCCCCAGTAGGCAATAAAAATCTATACAAAGAAGCTGGCGATTATATAGTAATGATCGTAGGAGGGCCAAATGCACGTAAAGATTATCACTATAATGAAACGGAGGAACTGTTTTATCAGCTAGAAGGGGACATTGAGGTAACAATTCAAGAGGATGGAAAAGCTGTTAAGATTCCAATCAAAGAAGGCGAAATGTATTTGCATCCGGCAAAAGTTCCTCACTCACCTGCTAGGCCTGCAAATACAGTCGGCTTAGTTATCGAACGCAAGCGTGAGTCAAGCCACACGGATGGCTTAATGTGGTTCTGTGATAATTGTAACCACAAACTTCACGACACCTATTTTCCTCTTGTTGATGTGGAGAAAGATTTTCAACCAAGATTCAGAGAGTTTTTTAACTCTGAAGAGTTGAGAACTTGCGATAATTGCGGTACAGTCATGGAAACAGATCCAAGATTTACTGATTAAAATAAAGTTTTGAAACAAGAAGCAATTGATAGAGCTAATAAGCTCGATTCTTTAGACCCATTGGCCCAGTTTCGCAATCAATTCCATTTCCCGCAGAAAGATGGAAAAGATTGTATTTATCTATGCGGAAACTCCTTGGGACTCCAACCTAAAGCTACATCTGATTTCGTCAATGAAGAATTAAAAAATTGGCAGAAAAGAGGCGTAGAAGGTCACTTTACAGGAAATAAACCTTGGGTCAGTTATCATAAAAATTCAAAAGCATCACTCGCCAAGATTGTTGGAGGTCACGAACATGAAGTTGTTGCCATGAATAATCTTACTTCCAATTTGCATTTAGCAATGGCTTCCTTTTATCAACCAAAAGGCAACCGATCAAAGATATTAATTGAAAGAGGAGCATTTCCTTCAGACTTTTATGCGGTTTATTCCAGAATAGAAAATAGTGGTTTTAATCCTAAAGAAGACCTTGTTGAACTCGAAGCTTCAGACGGATCGGAATATCTTTCGACAGAGGAGATTGTTGAAAAAATTGAAGATATAGGCGATGAACTAGCATTGGTAATGTTCCCGGGTGTGCAATATTACACAGGGCAATTTTTTGATATTCAAAAAATTACAGAAGCTGCCCATAAAGTTGGAGCAAGGGTTGGATTTGACCTTGCCCATGCTGTTGGAAACGTTCCTCTCGAACTTCATAATCACAATGTTGATTTTGCAGTATGGTGCACCTATAAGTACTTAAATTCCGGACCTGGAGGTGTTGGTGGATTATTCGTTCACGAGCGGAATGGGAAAAACATCGAGCTAACAAGACTATCCGGATGGTGGGGTCATAACTCGGAAGCTCGCTTTAAAATGGATAACGAAATAAACCCAATTCCAAATGTTGATGGTTGGCAATTAAGTAACGTTAATATTTTATCTCATGCGTCACATTTAGCTTCACTCAAAGTTTTTGATGAAGCTGGCATTAACAATTTAAGGGAAAAGAGTGTTGTTCTTACCAACTTCATGGAAGAGCTAATCCTCAACTCAGATGTATTGCAAGGACAGGTTAAGATCATCACACCATCTAATCAAGCAGAAAGAGGTGCTCAACTTTCCATTTACTTGCTAAACCATGGTAAAAGTGTGTTTAATTACCTCATTGATAATGGAGTGATATTAGATTGGAGAGAACCAAATGTTATTAGAGTTGCACCTGTTCCTCTTTACAATTCATTCAAAGATGCATTGGAATTTGTTTCAATTTTAGAAGACGCCATAGTCAATGAAAGATAAAATAAGTATAGTTGGCGCAGGTTTAGTTGGGTCATTGCTTGCAGTTATTTTGAAGCAAAAAGGATTCGAAGTTCAAATTTTTGAAAAAAGAAAAGATCCAAGAAAATCAAAAGCCTTAGAAGGAAGATCTATAAACTTAGCGCTATCTCAAAGGGGCATTAAATCCTTGCAGCTAGCCGGTGTTTATAAAAATATTGAGCCGTATCTAATACCTATGACTGGTAGGATGATGCATTCAATAGATGGAGATCTAACATACCAACCATATGGAAAAGAAGGTCAGTTTATAAACTCTGTATCAAGAGCGCAACTTAACCAACTATTAATCGAGAGTGCAGAAGCCGCGGGTGTTCAGGTATTTTTTGATCATAAATGCAAAGACGTTGACTTCAAGGAAAACTCTATTGTATTTGAAAATGGATCAAAAATTGAATCAGATTTAATAATTGGTACTGATGGAGCTTTCTCCGCAATTAGAAAAAAGTTGCAGGTCACAGACCGCTTCAACTTTTCACAACACTACATAGAGCATGGCTATAAAGAACTATGCATTGAACCAAAAGGTGGGGATTTTAGGCTTGAACCAAACTATTTACATATCTGGCCTAGGGGCAATTTTATGCTTATTGCCCTTCCAAACAACGATAAAACATTCACATGTACCTTGTTTTTCCCATTTAAGGGAAATCCTTCTTTCGATTCATTAAACAGTATAGAAGCGGTCAACAATTTTTTTAAAGCGTACTTCAATGATGCATTGGAATTGATACCAGATCTTGCTGACCAATTCTTCCATAATCCCACTTCTTCCTTGGTAACAACCAAATGTGATCCATGGAATAACAATAGAAGCATTTTACTTGGTGATGCCGCGCACGCTATTGTTCCATTTTATGGACAAGGAATGAATTCTGGATTTGAAGATGTCAGGCTCTTTATTGAAATGGCAGAAGAAATGAATTGGGACTGGGACAAAGTACTCCCTTCGTACTCATCGATGCGAAAAAAGGATGCTGATGCCATTTCAGAACTAGCACTACACAATTTTATTGAAATGAGAGATCATGTTGGAGATCCTTCTTTTTTGAAACGAAAGAAACTTGAAGCTCAGATTCAAGAGAAATTTCCTGAAGATTGGATTCCACTTTATAGTATGGTCACATTTTCAGATATGCCATATTCAGAAGCATTAAGATTGGGTAAAATCCAGAAAAAAATAATGGACGACGTACTCAAAGAAGGTAACCCAGAATCAAAAATAGATCAGGCAATTTCTCAATTTAATGCTCTAAAGAAAGTCGACTAGCAAGTTTATCAATTGTCCGCTGCTCTTCGTGAGCAATCCCGTCAGCGGCATTAGCAAATAGATACATCGCCTCGTAAACGAACTCTTTCTCGTCAGGATGTTCTTCAAGATAGCTCTTTAAGGTATTTAAAAACTTCTTTTCCCACTTATCAATGTTTTCAAGTAGATATCTGAATTCTGTCCTAAATAGCGTCTCTATTGATTCGGCGTTTGAGTTTGGAATCTGATCGAGGTACAAAAGAGCTAACCCTTTGGAAATACCTAGCACACCATCCCATTCTTCTGGGTCAAGTTTGCCATCAGACATACATACTAGCAAAGAAGGATAAATTTTTAGGATATACGTAAACTGATCTATTGATAAATCAGACTTCCTTGTCTTATGATATTCTTCGAGCAGTATCTCGTGTTGATTTTTCATTTCCTAGGTAATAGTGATAGTTATAAGCCTAAAGATAGGATTGTTTGCAGACATGCCATACTTAAAATTCTTTAAGCTGCATGTTTTTTAAAATAAAGGAAGATGTTATTGAAGGACGGCGTCCTCCTCATTATTACCTCGATTAAGTATTTCTTTATAATTCTGATAAATACTCAAAATTTCAGAGACATATTCTACGGGCTCAGATCCACGACAATATCCATACTCAACCACTGGATCATTGAAATAGCTTGCACTTGATTTCTTAAGTAAAAACGCACTTACATCATTCCAACTAGTAATGTTGCCTCCATATTTCTCTGTAAGCCTGACTGCATCTTGCAAATGTCCAAGACCAACATTGTAAGAGGCTAATACAAACTTCAAACGTTCGTTTTCATCATCTATCTTATCCAACCATTGACTTTGAAGCCATTGGATGTGCTTCTGTCCAGCAAAAATGTTTTGAACTGGATTGTACAGATCACTAACACCGTACTCTTGGCCTGTTCTAGGCATAACTTGCATAAGACCTATTGCTCCTGCCCATGATACTGCCTTAGGGTTAAACTTGGATTCTCTGTAAATCTGGGCAGACAGTAATAGCCAATCCCATCCCAATTCTTCAGCGGATTGCTTGATCAAAGAATCGTAAGGAGAAATTGCCTCACCACTTATCGAAAAATATTTACTTCTAGATCTTCTAAGAGCTGATTTAGAGCTTCTAAAATACTTATCGTAAACTACATAGTAATCCGTGGTTTTTCGCATACGTTCTATCCACTCATTCAATGCCAATAACAGATTGTTTGAATTCTTTCTAACTCCCCAAGCTATTTGAGTTGGAAAACTTACAGGAGTTCTAATATCAAGATTGGTGTGGTATGTGGAATTTACCAAAGCAATATCTTCTTCAGCAACCGTAAAATCAATCACACCATCTGCTACTTGCTTAATCAATGTCTCAGTTTCAATATTTGTGTCTCCAGGTACAATTAAAATATCTCCACCTATTTCATCAGAGAGGTTAACCATTCGATCAAAATATGCAGAATGTGGTCTTACAACCACTTCCTTCCCAATGAGATCAACGGGATTTCTAATTAATTGAGCTTCTATCTCATGCAGTTTCATTTGGCGCCAATTTTCAGGCTTTCGCTGAATTAGAACTTGTTTTTGTAAGTTATGATAATGTGTAAATGCGATTCTTTTCTTCCGCTCTTTTGTCACCGTGAGATTATAAGCCAAAATATCGCCATCCCCTGTATTTAACTTATTAAACCCCTCACCTATATTTTGTGTAATATCAAATCTGAGTTGAAGCCCCTGCTCATCGCAAAACATCTTTAAAAGCTCATACTCATAGCCCATTGTCTTTCCCTTGTAAACAAAAAGACCTGTTGAGCTATTATCCATGATAGCTGTTATGTAACCTCTTTCTTTGATTTTGTCCAAATCAAAGTCCACAATATATTCTTCTCTATCTGGATATTGATCATTACTTGCCTTGCTAGAAGTCGACTGCTTGCAAGAAAGCTCTAAGGATATTGCAAACAGGAATAAGATGACGGTATGTAGATTGACCCGCATATTCATCTCTTAAAATAGGCAAATAATCTCTCTTTTCAGATCTGATAGGTCTGCCTTAATGCAAGTTTTAGATGACAGTCTCAGTCTTTGAGACTAATTGATGCGCAGCATTTTTAATTGCAGCTGCATCGTATTCACATTCGTTGTGTAATTGCGGCTGATCACCATGCTCAACAATGCGATCAGGAATTCCCAGTCGCTTTACCGAAGCTTTGTAGTTATTATCTGCAGCAAATTCAAGAACAGCAGAGCCGAAACCTCCCATTATACAGCCATCCTCAACTGTGATTACAGACTTATGATTTTGGAAAATCTCGTGAAGTAGTTTTTCATCAAGAGGTTTGACAAATCGCATGTCATAAACTGAAGGGTTTAAACCTTCTTTTCGCATTTCTTCAGCAGCATCTAAAGCATAGTTTCCGACCTGCCCAATTGAAAGGATTGCAATCTCTTCTCCTTCTACTAGTCTCCTTCCAGTACCAACTTCTACTTTTTTCATTGGTGTTTTCCAATCTGGCATAGTTCCCTGTCCTCTTGGATACCTTATTGAGAATGGCCCATTGTATTCACTAGCTGTGAACATTAAATTCCTCAATTCAGCCTCATTCATAGGAGCAGAGACTACCATATTAGGAATACATCTCATGTACGCCACATCATATGCGCCATGATGTGTAGGTCCATCAGCACCTGCAACTCCAGCTCTATCCATACAGAATACTACATGTAGTTTTTGGATACATACATCATGGATCACTTGATCATATGCCCTCTGCATAAACGTACTGTAGATATTACAGAATGGAATCATTCCTTGTGTAGCCAGACCCGCAGAGAAAGTAACTGCATGCTGCTCAGCAATTCCTACATCATATGCGCGATCGGGGATAGCTTCCATCATGATCTTCATTGATGACCCAGACGGCATGGCAGGTGTAATTCCGGCTATTTTTTCGTTCTTTTCGGCTAGCTCAACTAAGGTGTGACCAAAAACATCCTGGAATTTAGGAGGTTGTGGTGTGTCGTGTTTTTTCTTATTTATTGCACCGGTTATCTTATCGAAAGTACCGGGAGCGTGCCAAAGCGTTTGATCTTTTTCTGCAAGCTCATACCCTTTCCCTTTGACTGTTAAACAATGTAAAATTTTAGGTCCAGGAATCTTCTTTAAATCTTCCATCACATCGACCAAATGATTTACATCATGTCCATCAATTGGGCCAAAATATCTCAGATTAAGTGATTCAAACAAGTTGCTTTGCTTCAGCAGAAAGCTTTTCATTGAATTTTCGACCTTGGCCGCTACCTCTTGCGCATTCGGTCCGAACTTACTGATTTTGCCTAAAAGTTTCCAGATCTCATCTCTTACCTTATTGTAGGTTTGGCTAGTAGTAATGTCTGTTAAGTAGTCCTTAAGTGCTCCTACATTCGGGTCAATAGACATGCAATTGTCATTGAGCACTATTAGTAGGTTGGAATTGCTAACACCTGCATGATTCATCGCTTCAAAAGCTAAACCACCCGTCATTGCTCCGTCACCGATTACCGCTATATGTTGTTTATCAGTATCGTTTTTAAGGCGAGATGCTTCCGCCATTCCTAAAGCAGCTGAAATTGAAGTCGAAGAGTGGCCTACACCGAAGGTATCAAATTCACTCTCACTTCTCTTAGGGAAGCCAGAAATCCCCTTGTATTTTCTATTTGTATGGAACGAATCTCTTCTTCCTGTCAGGATTTTATGACCATAGGCCTGGTGACCCACATCCCAAACTAGCTGATCACTTGGGGTATTAAATACATAATGAAGAGCTACGGTTAGTTCCGTAACTCCGAGACTTGCTCCAAAATGACCTCCGTATATTGATACATTGTCAATGATGAAATCTCTCAACTCATGGCAAACTTGTGTTAACTGGCGAACATCCAATTTTTTTAAGTCGTCGGGTGAGTTGATTTCC
>CAZWLS010000016.1:10168-26322 GCA_964634415.1 uncultured Roseivirgaceae bacterium
AGAGGTCCTGGTTTAATCTCCATTTCAAATTGTATTTCTTCCAAACTCTACTTTTCTAATATTGTTTGGAACTGCTATCCATAGTCCAAGATAGTCTGCAAAAATAAGTATTCGATAGAAAGGTAAATTAATCAAACTTAAATTCTAGATAGTAGGTAATTTTGAGTCGTGGCGAATGACGAAAAATTTGAAATAAAACTTGAGCTCTTTGAAGGGCCATTTGATCTACTGCTGTTCTTCATTGAAAGAGATGAGCTCGATATATATGATATTCCTATTGCAAAAATCACGGATGATTTTTTGCAGTATCTCGAACATCTTGAGAAACTCAATGTAGAAATTGCAAGTGAATTCATTCTTGTAGCCGCTACGTTAATGCGTATCAAGGCAAAAATGTTACTCCCAAGACCGGTTGTTGATGAAGAAGGGAATGAAATAGATCCAAGAGAGGAGTTAATTAAGCATTTACTAGAGTACAAAAAGTACAAATCTGTCGTTGCCACTCTCTCGGAGATGGAAGCTGAACGACTAGACAGAGAAAAACGCGGCAACCTTAAGAAAGAGATCAGAAAGCTTTCTGAAACCATCAATGTGGAAGCAGAAATGCAAGATCTTGATCTATACAAGATGATGAAGGTATTCCAAAAGGTAATGAAGCGATATGAATTTGAGCAGAATAAGCCTATTCATAAAGTTGTTCAATATCCGTATACAATAGAGAAGCAAAAGGCCAAACTAATGGAGCGATTAGTGTATGGTAAAAAGCTTTCCTTTTCAGAAATGGTTGATGAAAAACCTGATAAAATTCTCGTCATTTTTAACTTCCTCTCAATTCTTGAATTGCTTCAGCTCAAGCAGATCGTCATTTCTTTAGGAGAGGGATTTAACAACTTTTGGATCGAGAGAAGAGATGAGGCCGCTATGGCAGACAAGAAATAAAAAAAGCCTGTGTAAACCACAGGCTTTTGATTTCATTTAAAATTCTAATTAGAACCTCTCAGTTGCAGAGAAGAAAAAGCTTGCCTCAATAGCAGCATTCTCATCAGAATCAGAGCCATGAATAGCGTTCGCTTCAATTGATGTAGCAAACTGCTTTCTGATTGTTCCTTCAGCAGCTTCTGCAGGATTAGTAGCTCCAATTAAGTTTCTAAAGTCTTCAACGGCGTTATCTTTCTCTAAAACCATAGCGATTATCGCTCCTGATGACATATAAGAAACCAAATCGTTATAGAAAGGTCGCTCTTTATGAACCTCATAAAACTGCCCTGCTCTCTCTGCAGACAATTTGGTAAGTTTTGCTGCTTCAATTCTAAAGCCTGCTTCCTCAATTATTTTAATAATTGCCCCTGAGTTGCCAGCACCGAATGCGTCTGGCTTAATCATGGTAAAAGTCTTTTTTCCAGCCATTATTTGTATTTTTTTCGCTTCAAAAATTCGGCGCAAAAATAAGAGATTCCTTTAGAGTTTGCTTACCATTCGCGTGTTTTATAAATGTTGCTAATTTTGCCGCTCACTTTTGCCCTCATTGGGCATTTTTTATGAAGGACACACAGGCGCTAAAGGACTTCTTAGATACCCCACGAAAGATCGTAATAACAACCCATGCAAATCCTGACGCAGATGCATTAGGATCCTCGCTTGGATTACATCATTTCCTGGAAGGGTTAGGGCATGAAGTGAAAACGATAGTACCTAACAGTTATCCTGATTTTTTGGAATGGATGCCTGGGAACTCCAAAGTCATCAATTATGAAAATAATGTCGAGGAATCAAATGAATTGCTGAACTCGGCTGATTTATTATTCTGCTTAGATTTTTCTGGTTTTGCCCGAATTAAAAGCATGAAGGATGTGGCGTCGAAGGTACCTGCTAAAGTCGCTCTAGTAGATCATCACCTAAATCCTGAAATAATACCAGATTTTGATTTTTGGAATGATAAGGCAGCCGCTACTGCTGAGTTAATCTTTGATCTAATCGAGGATTACAGTGGGAAAAATGCAATTACTAAAGAAATAGCTGAATGTCTTTATGCGGGTGTAATGACAGATACGGGATCCTTTAAGCATAATTCAACCACTTCCAAAGTCCATAGACTTGTTGCTGATTTAATCGACTTAGGGGCCGATATAAACAAAGTAAGTAGACTGATCTATGATACAAACTCGTTAGATAGATTGAGGTTTATGGGGCATGCACTAGCAGAAAAACTTCAAGTGATTGAAGATTCGAGAGTTGCATATTTTGTTATTGAAGAAAATGATTTCAACAATTTCAGATTAAAGCAAGGAGATACTGAAGGTTTAGTTAATTATGCACTTTCAATTAAGGGAATAGTAGTTGCAGCCATTATAATAGAGCGCGAAAAAGAAATAAAACTTTCTTTTAGAAGTGTCGGCGATTTTGCTGTAAATAAATTTGCGGAAGAGCACTTTAGCGGTGGAGGTCATAAAAATGCTTCTGGTGGAATGTCAGAGCTAAACCTTGAAAAAACAGAGAAGAAATTCAGAGAATTAATAGAATCAGATATTTTAAAAACTAGATCTAAATGAAAAAATTAGGATACATCCTACTTGCACTTATTATCGCATCGTGCGCAAACAACAGCTTCGAGACTGAAGGTGGTACAACGGTTACATACCTTAAAAAAGGCGAGGGTGAAGCATGGAAGGATAGCACAATATCATATTTCCATATTCAATACTCCACTGAGAGCGGTAGTGAAATGTTTAAAAGTGAAACTCCCGCTCCTATGAGGATCGGCGGTCAGTGGTCTGAGGGTCGAGGAGAGCTATTCCAAATTTTACCGTTACTCAATGTTGGTGACAGTGTGAAATTTGAGATCGTAGCTTCGGATTTGTTTGAAAATACTTTCAGAGCACAAAGACCTGATTCTATTCCTGCCGAAAGCAAAATATCTTTTTGCCTCGCAAAAGATAGGCAGTTGACCGAAGAGGAATATTACTATGAAGCTGCTTTGGAACAAAAAGAAATACTGCAATCATATATTGATACTGTTCAGCTTCAGGCCGAGATTCCAATACTTGAAAAGTATTATGCAGACAACAATATTTCACCTCAAATTACAGAAAATGGCGTTGGTATCGTTATTACTGAAGAAGGTAGCGGCGAAAAGCCAAAACCAGGACAGTCATTAAAGGTTAATTATTCTGGCTACCTATTAACAGGGGAATACTTTGACTCAAGTGTTAAAGAAGTAGCTATAGAGCAAGGTTTATATGATGAGCGTCGTGAGCCATATGGCCCGTACGATATGAAACTTTACCTCAGTCAGGTAATAGCAGGTTGGCATGAAGGTATTGCTGAATTGAGAGAAGGAACTAAGGCTACATTATATATTCCAAGTCCTTTAGGATATGGCCCAAGAAACAGAAGTGAAGTGATTACAGCCAACTCAATATTGGTATTTGACGTTGAGCTTGTTGAAATAGTAGAATAAGGAAAATGAGAAAAGGATTATTTGTCATCGTATTTGCATGGATAATCGCAGCATGCGGGGATGGAAATTTGAGGATTGAAGTTGACCCTAATATCCAAAGAAATATAGATGTTGGTTTGATCGAAGACTATTTAACCGAGAGAGGTTACGGCGAAAATGATATCGACACAACGAGCACAGGTGTTAGATATGTAATACTTGATAGAGGAACTGGCCCTGCAATCAGTGAAAGTGATCAAGTTAGATATACGTATGTTGGTCAATTTTTAAGTGACACTATTTTTGACACAAATATTAAGTCTGTCGCAGATAGTATACGATTGGCGCTTGTTGAAGACAGTGTTGGCCTAGCAGATAAATCCGAACACGAATTGTATCTAAACCAATTCTTTGAGGATCGAGTGTATGATAATTTTTTCATTACCTATTCTTCAAGTGGCTGGAATTTTCCATCAGGAACTGGTGTAGCAGATGGTTTCTTTCATGGCATTGCCGAGACGTTCAATCAAATTAACGTCGATGGAGAAGTAATGCTCTTATTGCCATCTGCACTTGGTTATGGAACTGGAGGGTCTGGTGCATTAATTGGACCAAACGAGGTTCTTGTATTTATCCTCTCGCCGAAAGAGGTTGAAGAACAATAGATGAAGATTTGCTTTGCCTCGCATAATACCAATAAGGTGAAGGAAATGAATGAAATCATGCCAGATGGCATTTCTATTGTTGGACTGGATGACCTAAACATTACTGAGGATATTGCAGAGACAGGATCTACGCTTGAAGAAAATTCTGAGATCAAAGCATCCTACGTTTACGACCGTCTAGGTATCCCAGTATTTGCAGATGATAGTGGTCTATTAGTTAAATCTCTCAATGGCGAACCAGGTGTCTATTCCGCTAGATATGCCGGGCCAGAAAGGGACGATAACAATAACATGAACCTCCTTCTCGAAAACTTGAAGCATCATGAGGATCGTTCTGCTGAATTTCAGACAGTAATTACCTACATCGATCAAAATGGTAGCAAAAAGCAATTTAAAGGCATCGTTGAAGGGCAAATCATCAAGGAAAAAAGAGGAAATAATGGGTTTGGGTACGATCCAATTTTTCAACCTTTAAATCATGAGGTTACATTTGCAGAAATGTCACATCAATTGAAGAACCAAATCTCGCATCGAGCCAATGCTGTTCAACAATTGCTTGATTACCTTTCATAAACATGACCAAACCAATCATCGTAGGAATAACCGGAGGAAGCGGATCTGGTAAGACGCTGTTCATGAACAGTTTGATCTCGAAGGTTTCAGAGGCTTCTTTACTCTCGATGGACAATTACTACGTAGACATCTCCAAGCAAAAAAAAGATAAGGAGGGCGTCGAAGATTTTGATCGCCTAGAATCAATAGATCACCAATTGTATGTTAACGATCTAAAGAAATTGATCAAAGGTGAAACGATTTCATTCAAAGAGTACACCTTTAATAACAGTGGTTCAGAGGCCAAAACGATTACAATAGAAAGCAAGCCTGTAATCTTAGTAGAGGGGATTTTTGTTCTTCATGTCCCTGAAATCAGAGAACTCCTAGATCTTAAATTGTATATAGAGGCTCCTCATTATTTGATGATGAAAAGAAGAATTATAAGGGATGCCAATGAACGGGGATATGATTTAAATGACGTACTATATCGTTACGAACATCACGTTACTCCTTCATATAAGAAATACATTGAGCCATCAAAGCAATGGGCAGACATAATTATTCCTAACCATGATAGTTTTGATGCTGCACTAAATGTCATTTCTACTTTTCTAAACCAGTGATTTTACTACATTTGCCGCACTTTGAAGATTTCTAGTACAATATCGAAAAAATCAATGCAGGCAATTTTCGGCATTATGATGGCATTTTTTGTGCTCACTCAGGCCGCAATTGTTCCGGATCAAGTATCTGATAAGCAAGAACAAACAGAAAATGGAGAAGGTGAAGAACAACAAATTACTCAGTTAACTGCAGTACCATCATCTTCTTTACAAATTAATCTTGACTATCAATCTTACTTGTTGACCGAGGTATTTTACCAAGATCTTAAAAAGATCAATTTCCCTGGCACGAAACTTATTCTTCCTTCTACGCAAAAAGCACTGAAGGTGATTTTTCGGCGTATCATAACACCAAATGCTCCATAAGGCAACCCCCTTAACAAGCAATCCAATTTAAATTTTAAAAGAATTAAATAGGCTTTATCCTAAAGCCCAAACATTACAATCATGAAAAACAAAGGATTTATAGTATTCCTAACAATACTGATATCAGTACTCTGTATTTATTATTTATCGTTTACTTATATCTCTCAAAACATTCAACAAAGTGCTGTAGAAGCAACTCAATCCGATGATGGCACATTGAATGCAACCGAAAAACAGCGCTACCTAGATTCCATTTGGAATGAGCCTGTATATGATCTTTTTGGAATCAATTATACCTATAAAGAGATCAAAGAAACGGAATTGAACCTCGGACTTGACCTTCAAGGAGGAATGCACGTTACACTAGAAGTTTCACCAGTTGATATCATCAAAGGACTGAGTGGAAATAGTGGTGACTCTGACTTTAATACTGCGTTAGATCAAGCTAAACAAGCTGTGAAAGGCACTCAGCTAAATTTTGTAGATCAATTCTATAGCAAATTCAAGGAAAATGCTCCTGAAAAAGAATTGGCTCAAGTTTTTGCAACTGCAGCAAATAGAGGAAGAATCAGTCTACAAAGTACTGATGCTGAAATCTTGGATATCATTAATACGGAAGTAGAAAGTGCTATCGATAGATCTTTCAATATTCTAAGAACAAGAATTGATAGGTTCGGAACATCACAACCAAATATTCAAAGATTACAAGGCACTGGTAGAATTCAAATAGAATTGCCAGGTGTAGACAATCCTCAAAGGGTAAGAAAGCTACTTCAAGGTGTAGCTAAACTAGAATTCTGGGAAGTATATCAGCAACAAGAAGTTGCTCCTGTTCTAATTGCAATGAACAAAGTAATTGTTGATGAGATCAGACGAAATCCTTCTTCAATAGAAGAAACCGCAGAAGATGAGCAAATTAAAGATGATCTTACAGCCCTTCTTGGTGGAGGCGAATCAGATTCATTAAGCACTAGCTCAGAAGACTCTCTTCAAAATGCAAAGCTCGATTCACTTATAAGTACGCGTAACTCACCATTATTTGAATTGATGGTTTCTACACAGTTCGGAGGACTTATTTACAACGTAAGAGATACTGCTCAGGTCAACAGAATGCTCGAAAGAGATGACGTGCAGGCACAAATACCTGCAACTATGAAATTCCTTTGGGACGTGAAAGTGAAAGACAAAGGAGAAGATCTTACAGGTCCAGACTTACTTGAACTGTATCCGATCAAAACAAACCGAACCGGAAAAGCTTCATTAACAGGTGAGACCATTTCAAGTGCTACAGCATCTCTTAATGAAAGAGCAGAACCAGAGGTAACCATGCAAATGAATGCGACTGGGTCTCGAATCTGGGGTAAAATGACCAGAGAGAATATTGGTAACAAAATCGCAATTGTACTTGACAATTATGTGTTTTCTGCTCCTTCAGTAAGGGGTGAAATACCAAATGGAAGTTCATCAATAGAAGGAGGATTCCAGGATATTGAAGAAGCTAAAGATCTTGCCAATATTTTGAAAGCAGGTTCACTTCCAGCACCAACAACCATTGTAGAAGATGTTGTAGTTGGGCCGACACTAGGAAAAGTAGCACAAGATCAAGGACTTAATTCTATCTTGATTGGATTGGTAATTGTTATCATTTTCATGGTATTCTACTATGCTAAAGGTGGATTTATTGCTAACCTAGCATTGTTTTTCAATGTCTTCTTCATTATGGGTATTCTAGCCCAGTTCGGGACTTCATTGACTTTGCCAGGTATTGCAGGTATTGTACTTACTATAGGTATGGCAATTGATGCAAACGTTCTGATTTTCGAGAGAATTAAAGAAGAACTTAGAAATGGATCTGGTCTAAAAGCAGCAATATCATCAGGATATTCAAAAGCTTACTGGTCAATTTTTGATGCAAACGTTACTACTTTAATTGTAGGAATTATTCTTTTCACCTTAGGTCAAGGACCTGTAAAAGGGTTTGCAATTACATTAATGATCGGTATTGTTTGCTCATTCTTTAGTGCTGTTTTCATTACTCGAGTTATCGTGGAAGCATTCTCTAAAAAGGGAGATAATTCTAAGCTCTCATTTGCAAACGCATTTTCTAGAAATGCGCTTACCAACCTGAATTTCGATTTCTTGAGCAAACGCAAACTAGCCTATGCCTTCAGTATGATTTTCATTGGTGTTGGAATCGTTGCGATGATCGTAAAAGGAATTACTCTCGGGGTAGACTTCAAAGGTGGGAGGTCATATGTAATCACATTTGATGAAGCTAGAACTCCAACAGAGGTAAGAACTGGATTGAGCAGCTATTTTGATGGTGCAGGTACTGAGGTAAAAACATTTGGAGCTCCAGAAATACTCAAGGTAACAACTCCTTACATGATTGATGATGAAAGCGATGAAGCTGATCTTCAAGTAAGAGAGGAATTAATTAAGGGTCTTGCGGAATCAACAGGCTTGACCTATATCGAAGATGACACGCAACTTGCTCAAGGTGGATTCACAATTTCAAGTTCATCTAAAGTAAGTGCAACCATTGCTGATGACATTAAAAACTCATCTTACAAGTCAGGGATTTTTGCGCTGATCTGTATTTTCATCTATATCGTATTCAGATTTAGAAAATGGCAGTTCGGTCTTGGTGCGATCATTGCCTTGTTCCATGATACTATGTTTGTATTATCTGCATTTGCGATAGCTAATATGTTGGGTATTTCCTTCGAAGCAGATCAAGTATTCGTTGCAGCTATCTTGACAATCATTGGTTATTCAATCAATGATACGGTGGTTGTTTTTGATAGAATTAGAGAAAACATGGGCATCAAATCAGGCTCTGAGTTGATCCCTGTATTTAATGAATCTCTTAACAATACAATTAGTAGAACATTCATTACATCAATCACTACACTAATTGTAGTAATCGTATTGTTCTTGTTTGGAGGTGCGGTACTTCAAGGGTTCTCTTTTGCACTACTTGTCGGAATCATAGTTGGTACATACTCTTCCATCTTTATTGCGACACCAATTGTGATTGATTTGAACAAGAAGAAAAGCTAATAAAGTACACCATACTTAGTTCGAGCCCTCATTTACTCCATTTGTAGATGAGGGCTTTTTTGTGCCCCATTAGTATTTTAATTAACTTGATGCAACCAAATCTCTGCAACGCTAATGGGTAAATATCCAGTCTATGCCATTATGGCGCTCGTTTTTATTGGAATTATTAAGCTTATTCAGGTTACAGCCTTCGACGTTGAACAATATAAAAAATCAAAGGAATCAAGCTTTGCAAATTATGGCACTGAAATATCAGAGCCTGAATGGAAAAAGAAAGGTACAGATTTAGATGAGCCTTCGGCAGACGAGTCAAAGAGTGACTCGAGCCCTTCAGATTCAGTATCCACTAAGGAAAGTCCATCTACCATTCAAGATTCCGAAGTAGCGAAAGAGGAAGAATCATCAAGCGTTGAATCTTTTCAAAGTCCTGACCCTGCTGAAGCAAAGCCAAACCAACCATTAACTTATTCTGGTTTAGAGGATTTAAAAAATAATTACCTAGCTCCAATTATCGCAAGTCTGCCTCAAGGTCAATTAAGAGAAGATGTGGTCATTAGATATTATAAGCATCAAAAAGATGGTGACAAAGTCTACTCACTAAAGGCTCTTGGATATTACATTCATGAAAAGCAAGCCACAGAAACAGCAGGACTAGGCAGTAACGTATTGTATTATGGAGATGAGGTGAACAATGCAGACATCCAAATCGTAGCACTCACATTACTCGATCAAGGTCTGCCAATCAAATCCATTCTCCCAACTCAATTTGGCTGGAAATCAACTTCCATTGAAATCGGAACAGATACACTTTTAATTAATGAAGAAATTCTTTCTGAAGCTGACATAAAAAACTTCGTAAAAGAATAATCCTTAATAAGTGATTACAAATTCTTTAAATCCTTGAATCGGTATCTCTGTGATCTTAATATCATCCACTCTAGCAATTGAGGGACCATTCTTGCACCACTTAAGAAATAATTCTAAACTTTCTTCAGCACCCTCAACCTCAATCAAGACTGATCCATCGGATTCATTTTTAACCCAACCTGTCAAGCCAAGATTATCTGCCTCTGTTTTGGTTGATGCTCTAAAAAAAACACCTTGAACTCTGCCAAAGACTTGAATCCGGTAGCCCATTAACCTTCCTCCGCAACTACTTCTGTAACCTCAGGAACCATTCTCTTTAGCAGATTTTCAATTCCGTTTTTCAGTGTAATGGTCGAAGAAGGACAACCGCTACAAGAGCCTTGAAGCGTGACGGTAACAACCCCATCCTTGTACGAGGAGAGCTTAATTGCTCCTCCATCCATTTCTACTGCAGGCTTAATATATTCCTCTAAAACTCCTTTGATTTTAGCCTCGGCGTCATCTCCAGTTAGCTCTTCATCAATATCATCCTTGATCTCTTCCGTAATAATGGCTTTCCCTTCAAGCAAAAAATCCTTGATATATTGTTGCACTGAGTTTTTAACTTCAAACCACTCAACTTCTCCCTTCTTTGTAACAGTAATGAAATTACTCATGTAGAATACACCAGTAACGTATTCAAAATTTTCAAAAAGAGCTTTTGCTAAAGGAGCTTCTCCCGTGCTTTCAAGATTTGGATAGTCTCTACTAATGCCTTCCGGCATCAACATATAATTAACCACAAACTTCAAAGAATTTGGGTTTGGGTTAGATTCAGTGTAAATATTTACCGCTTTCGGTGCCTCAGTCGTCTGCATATTTGGTTTGTTTAGCATTACAATCGCAAAGTTCGTAGAAAAGTTCGGAAAAAAGGAACGACTTGCACGTATAGTATTACAACCATACTTTCAATCGTTTTTATCACCCTAAATCCAAAAGCTATGGTCACTAAAAAAATGCAGGTTACCTTGTTTATAGGTACACTTACGGTCCTAGTACTAGGACTCTCGTTTTACCTCTCTTATGTTATGCTTGCTTAGCTTTCTGCAGTCAACTCACCTTCGGATTTAGCAATAAGTGTAGCGACGGTTGCATCGCCTGTCACATTGGTAACAGTTCTGCACATATCCAGAAATCTATCTACAGGGAATATTATCGCTACCCAAGCAGGGTTAAGGCCTACCGACTGAAGTACAACTATCATCATAATCAAACCGGCACTAGGTACTGCTGCCGCACCAATCGAAGCTAATGATGCAGTCAAAACAATAGTTAGCTGCTGTCCAATAGTTAAGTCAATAAAGTGAAGTTGAGCCATAAAAATTACTGCCACCGCTTGATGTAGGTTTGTCCCGTCCATGTTTACCGTAGCACCTATTGGCAAAACAAAACTTGAAATCTTTTTTGGAACACCTAGCCCTTTTTCGACGCATTCCATTGTTACAGGTAATGTCGCAGCACTGGAACTTGTAGAAAACGCAAGAAATTGTGCTGGACTCATTTTTTTGAAAAAGCCCTTATATGAAAATCCTTTCATCAACAATTTCAGGATTAGCGGATACATAATAAATATCACGAAGAATAGTCCTCCCAAAAGAGTCAGTGAGTATGAACCTAAGCCAAGAAAGATTTCAAAAACTTCTGCAGGCGTGTCTGCCATCTTAGCTACAACGCCAGCAAGCAGTGCAAACACAAAAAATGGTGCAGCTTTCATTACTATATCCACCATCTTTAAAAAGACAGCATTAATGGCTTCAACAAATGCTACTGCTGGAGCCACAGTTTCTTTCGGAAGCAGAACGGTTGTCACCCCAAAGAAAATAGCAAAGAATATCACCTGAAGCATCAGCTGATTATTTGAAATAGATAAAATGATATTTTCAGGAACCATGTCTACAACAAACTTCAAAGGAGAGCTCTCTTTTGTTGCCTTTGCACGATTCATCTTATCTTCAAGGTCATTTCGTTCTTGCTCAGACATTTCTCTTTCTGCTTGAGCATCGGTTAGATACTTGCTGTATTGAGGATCCGATAAAAATGACTTCCCATCTTGGGACAGACCCATATCATTGTCCTGAAGCCATATTTCGTAAGAAAGTCTATTTTTAATTCTCTGTGTTTCGTCAATGTGGGATCCAGGCTTAATCACATTCACAAACAAAAGTCCCACGCCAATGGCCAAGAATGTTGTGACCATATATGCTGACACAGTCTTCGCGCCCAGTCGACCCAAGCTTGAAACATCGCTTAGACCGGAGATTCCATTGATGATCGAGAAAAGAACTAGCGGAACTGCAATGAACTTTAATAATCGAATAAATATCGTCCCAAAAGGATCAATCCAGTCAATCGTAAATTCATTCCATCCTAAATAACTAGATAAAAAGGCCCAAATAGTACCAAGTACTAATCCGATAACAATTTTAGTGTGTAAGGGTAACTTCTTCATTTGATCTTAGTCATTTACGTGCTCTTTCAAAATATCTTTATCTATTGCATTTTCAGTAGATGCCACCACGACCGACACAGCGGCATCCCCACTAATATTGATCATTGTTCTCACCATATCTAAAATTCGCTCAGGTGCCATTATCAAAGCTATGCCTGCGGCAGGTATACCTACAGCCTCAAGAACAATCACAAGCATGACAAGGCCAGCACCCGGAACACCAGCAGTACCAACTGCAGCGAGCGTTGCCGTAAGCACAATCATTAGTTGAGAGCTAAGCGAAAGGTCAAGACCTAGCGCTTGTGCAATGAAAATGGCAGAAACTCCTTGATACAGGCTTGTTCCATTCATGTTAATAGTTGCTCCAAGTGGCAATACAAAGCTGCTCACCTCCTCAGACACTCCGAGATGTTTTTCCACACGCTCCATTGTAACCGGAAGAGTTGCTGTGCTTGAACTGGTACTAAATCCGAGCAGCATAGCCGGACGCATTCCTTTAAAAAAGTCAATAACATTGATCTTAGTAAACATTCTTAGCAGCAATGGATAAACGACAGTCATCATTATCAACATGCCTCCGATCACCGTTAGAGAGTACCATAGAAGCGCATACAACAATTCCCAGGCTTTGCTAGGATCATTTCCTGCTATTTCAATCAAAAGTGATGCTATGAGCGCAAATACGCCATAGGGTGCTATGAGCATTATGAATTGAACAACCTTGATGATAATATCATTAAAGCCGTTAAAAAAGGCAATTACAGGTGCACTTGTCTCTTTCGGAACTCGAAGCATTGCTATTCCAATAATGATCGCAAAAAACACCACCTGAAGCATGGCACCATTATTTGTAGCAGCCATAAAAATATTATCTGGAACCATATCCACTAGTGGCTGCAAAGGACCTCGGGTTCTAACCTGCTCCGCCACATCAATTTTACCCGCTGCATTGGAATTGTAAAGTTCCATCAAATTTGAGCGGGTTGATTCAGGTAATTTATGACCTGGCTTCACAATCGCTACAATAGACAATCCAATCGTGATTGAAATGACCGTAGTAACTATAAATATCAAAAGCGTCTTTCCTCCCATTCTAGTAAGCTTGGAAATATCACCAATATTGGCAACGCCGATAATTAAGGATGCAAGAACCAGAGGAACAGCAATCATTTTCAGTCCTCGAATGAAGATAGTACCGATAGGTTTGATGTAATCAATGGTAAATCCGGACATGGAAGGAAACTGGATGCACAGCATACCAAAACCTAGTCCCAATGCCATTCCGATCAATATTTTCGTGTGGAGGGGAAGCCGCTTAATCATCTGAAAGTGTTGGGTTCAAGTATAATTTTAATGTCGTATTAGCCTCGCAATTTATTGGTTTGAGCTAATAAAGAGAAATCTGCCATGACAATTGCCGACATTGCCTCTACAATAGGCACAGCTCGAGGCACTACGCAAGGGTCGTGACGTCCTTTGCCTTGAACAGTTGCTGCATTCCCTTCTTTATCAATGGAAGATTGATCTTGCATGATCGTCGCCACAGGCTTGAATGCCACATTGAAGTAGATGTCTTCACCGTTTGATATTCCACCTTGAATTCCTCCCGAGTGATTCGTCGTGGTATGTATTCGGCCATCGTTGTTTTCGATGGAGTCATTATGTGCAGACCCTCTCATCTTTACACCTTCAAATCCACTGCCCAGTTCAAAACCTTTGACTGCATTTATTGAAAGCATTGCATGCCCTATGGCTGCATTAAGCTTATCAAAGAGTGGTTCGCCTAATCCAACAGGGACATTCGAAATAACGCCCGTCACAACACCTCCTATCGTGTCTCTCTCCTTCCTGACTTGATCGATCAATTCAAACATCTCTTTTGCCATTTCTGAGTCTGGACATCTAACATCGTTAGACTCAGTTTGAGACAGATCCAGTTCTTTGTAGGATTTGGAAAGATGCAATTCACCAACTTGCGACACGTACGCCTGACATTCAATCTTCAATTGACGCAGCATCAACTTTGCAATTGCTCCAGCTGCAACCCATCCTGCTGTAATTCTTGCAGAACTTCTCCCACCTCCTCTATAATCTCGGATACCATATTTTTCTTGATAGGTGAAGTCAGCATGAGATGGACGGTAAACATCCTTGATATGATCGTAATCCTTACTTTTTTGATCTTGATTTTTAATCAAAATGGTGATTGGAGCACCAGTGGATTTACCTTCAAATACTCCAGAAAAAAACTCAAATCCGTCGGCTTCTTTGCGCTGAGTAGTTATTCGTGACTGACCAGGCTTCCTCCGATCGAGTTCTGACTGTATGAATGTTTCATCAAGCTCAATGCCCGCAGGACATCCATCGATAATGACTCCAACCCCTGCACCGTGCGACTCACCAAAAGAAGTGATTTTAAAAATGTTACCAATCGTATTGCTCATGTATTATGCTGTCTTTTTGAACAGCAGGTAGGCAGTAAAGCCTAGTGTTAAAGCAATAAAGATATTAACTATGATGATAACCCAACTATTACCATCTACAGCTTTTAGGTCATTACTTGCATTGGCTATTTGATCATAGTAATCTCCTAAATCATTCGAAGCAATTGACAGGTTTTTTCTACTCTCACCTGTCACGATTAGCATATGTTTAGATGAAAGTGTATCATAGTTTTCAATTGATGGATTAAAATATATCCAGTTAAAATAGTCGGCTAGATCGTATTCCCCAGGCTCATTTGGGATTGCATAAAAATCAAAGCTTTTGACACCTCGTACCTTGCCACCAGCGCGATTCACTTGCTGTGAAACATTAGGTGCATAAAAATCGAAATTGCTCTCTGCCTTAGGCTTTGGAGGTTCTATTGCTGTTACGTTGCCTTCACCCACAATGTTAAATTTATAGGTGAAGCTTTGACCTGTTTCAAGTTCTTTTTTGCTTATGGATTCCTCCAATCGATAATTCCCTACAGCTACTTGATCCCGCATAGGATGCGGTGGCAGTTCTTTGACTTTTACAGATTTTGGTCTCGAATAAAAAGTCTCATAATCTTCTTGCCTGTTTCTTCCGAAAAATGAAGGATTCTTGGCCACCTTATACTTAATCATTTTTAAGCCTACAGAAGGAAATTCAATATCCTTAAGTGTTAATGGGTAATAAGCAGTTTGATAAATTTTATATTTGGTATACTTTCTTCCACCAATAGTTACCGGATCGCCTGAGATTTGGTCAATGCTAAAATTCTCTTCCCAACAGCTAGCCGGCTTTACTGTCTTAACAATTTCTGTGATTTGATTTGCCAAATCATAAAAACGCATTTCAGCTCGATTGGCTTCTGCCACATAGAAGGCTAAAGTTGCAGTGAATCCTTCTCCTACATATACTTCATCTTTATCCAATGAAAGCGCAACAAAAGCATCCGCTTTAATATCCACAAACTCTTCTGGCTCAGATCTATTTCTAAAAAAGTCTTGAAACGAATTCCTGCGTCCTTGTCTTGCTTGCCTTTGTACCGCCTCACCCACATTAATTTCAACACCTTCAGATTTCACATCTTCACCATTAATGGTCATAAAGAAGGGAGCCAATAGAAATTTACCTTTTTCAGTTGCCTGATAATTCTGCGTAAGGCTTTGTGTAGAAGACATCTTCCCATTCACATAGTTAGTGGTAGTCGAAGAGGACGTTCCTCTTTTGATAAAACCTTCTATCGATGGAAAATCGCTGTATTGTTTGAGTCGGTCGTTTTGGACCTGAATGGTAATGGTAAAGTACTGATTAATACCAATTTCATTTGTTCCAATTTTTATAGACGCGTCCTGAGCAAAAACTTTTGATGCAGATAATAAGATCACTGCACAACCTATCCAAAACTTGTTCGTTAACTTCATGTGTCTTGTAATTTCAAACGCACAATGAAATGATAACAATCATTTCATAGCAACCGCAAATTATTTACTCAAACTAAATGTTATAATTAATCATTCGTTAAATCCAAACGCCAAATTTACGGTCTGGGTTTGATCATTAACAATTATTCACATGCTAGAGTACTTCAAAACTATTTTATCGAAAGTAAGCTTTGATAA
>CAZWLS010000017.1:0-4222 GCA_964634415.1 uncultured Roseivirgaceae bacterium
CTAAAGGATGAACTACCTGGGATTTTATGTAGCGATCTGCCAATATTGCTTCCCACAATTCTAGCATCTCCATTTCTTGTGTTTATTATCTGCATGGTTGCCGGATCACCTAAAACAAAAGCAACAATATCGGTTGAATTAATCCAGGCATGATATCCAATTTTTAGTTTAGGAACTAGTACCTCATCCAAACCTCTAAAAGTATATGCATAAAGAAGTTGAAGACCTGTTGTGTCCAATCGGATGCTAGATATTCGTCCGTCAGGCATTAAAGTAGGTGAATATTCACTACCTCCAAATGTGTTGGTAATAATTAACGTGTTTCCCGATCCGATATAGTATCGTGCAATTTCCGTTTGCCCTTCAACATTGCGAGAATACAAAACAGATTCGCTATCAGACCAAAAAGAAGGTTGATTGTCGTACCCTAAATTGCTCGAAATGTTAATTGGTTTTTCGATGACAAGTCCATCTGATGATCGCCTCAAATCCATTAAATACACTTCAGCATCAGGCTGAGCATAAAGGAAAATGGCTGACAAAGTGAGTAGATGAGTTAAAAGCTGTTTCTTCATCGAGGTAAATTGGTTTAAATAGCTGGTTTGTTTAGGTAAAACGATGAGTTAAATTTAGTGTTTAGACTTTACTAACCATTCCATCAAAAAATTAAATCCATGAAGAGACGAAATTTTATCCAGTTAAGTGCACTCACAGGTGCCATACCATTTTTAGGAATTAAAGCGTGCGCAGCTCCAGCAAATGAATCAAATGAGAATGCAGCAGAAGAAAAACCCTTTGAGCTTGAAGAGTGGGAGGTAAGTGAGCTTAGAGAAGCGATGGAGTCCGGAAAGTATACTTCAAGGCAAATTTGTCAATTGTATTTGGATAGAATCGTAGAAAAGGATCAATCTGAAAATGGATTGAATAGTGTGATTGAGGTTAACCCAGATGCATTAGATATTGCTGATGCACTAGATAAGGAACGTGCAGATGGTAAGGTAAGAGGCCCATTACATGGTATCCCTGTGATGATCAAGGATAATATTGACTCAGGAGATAAAATGATGACAACAGCTGGCTCAATGGCCCTTGCAGGTGCTTCCGCACCAGACGATGCATTTATTGTTAAAAAATTAAGAGAGGCAGGCGCAGTTCTTTTGGGTAAAACTAACTTGAGCGAATGGGCAAACTTCAGGTCTTTCAGATCTTCAAGCGGATGGAGTGGTAGAGGACGTCAGACAAGGAACCCTTTTGCAATGGATCGTAATCCATGCGGCTCAAGCTCAGGTTCTGGCTCTGCAGTATCTGGTAATATGTGTGCCATAACCATTGGGACAGAGACCAATGGATCGATTGTATGCCCATCTTCCGCCAATGGAGTGGTTGGGATTAAACCAACAGTAGGACTTTGGAGTAGAGATGGCATTATACCAATTTCAGAAACCCAAGATACTGCTGGTCCGATGGGCAGGTCTGTCGCTGACGCAGCAGCTTTGCTAGGAGCCCTAACTGGCGTTGACACGGCTGACCCAAGGACTTCGGAAAGCGAAGGAAACTACCATGTAGATTACACGCAATTTTTAGACGCTAATGGATTAAATGGCAAGCGGATAGGTGTGCTTGCTGGCACGATTGGACAGCATGAAGGTGTTGACGCGATAATGGAAAATGCGTTCGAGGCTATTGAGGCTCAGGGTGCTACTGTAGTAAAGGATATCAAAGTGAATGAAGATGGAGCTTATGGTAATTCAGGATTTGAAGTATTACTATATGAGTTTAAAGACGGGTTGAACAAGTATTTGGCGTCTCGTCCAGATGCACAAGTGAAGACCCTCGCTGACGTAATTCAGTTTAATAAGGATAAGGCTGATGTTGAGATGCCGTATTTCCAACAGGAAATTTTAGAGCAGTCAGAATCCAAAGGACCTCTATCTGATAAGGAATATCAAGAAGCTTTAGAGAAGATGCTTTCTGTATCTAGAGACGGATTAGATAATGCACTCAAAGAAAACAATTTAGATGCCATCGTTGGGGTGACTGGAGGCCCTGCTTGGCCTATTGACGTTATTAGTGGTGATCATTATGGCATAAGTAGCTCTACACCCGCGGCTAGATCAGGATATCCTAATATTACTGTGCCGGCAGGTTTTGTTCATGGACTTCCGGTAGGGATGTCTATTTTTGGAGGTAAGTACCAGGAGCCAAAACTTATCAGTATTGCTTATTCATTCGAGCAAGCTACTAAGGTGAGAAAGGCACCGAAGCTAATACCTACATTACCATTACCATGATAAAAAAGATTTTAAAATTTATTGGTATAGGACTTCTAACATTAATCATTTTAGGAGTTCTTGCCTTTTTGTTTGTAAATGAATCCGTTCCTACTGGGACGCAGGGAGTAGAAGCAGAAGAACTAGCAGACGAAATGCTTCAAGCGCTCAATAAACCTGGATTTGATACACTTTCAATGATAAAATTCACTTATCCTGGAGGACATAGCTACGAATGGAACAGAAGCGATAATAACGTGAGGGTGAAATGGGGTGAGAATGATGTGTTTTTAGATTTGAATAGCTCTCCCGAAAGCTATGACGCGATTGAATATCAAGGGTACAAGTACTTTATTAACGATTCTTTTTGGCTTATCGCACCTTTCAAGGTTCGTGATAATGGGGTCGTACGATCTACTGTAGACTTAAAGGATGGTAGAGGGTTATTGGTGACCTACACCTCAGGTGGAGTTACACCTGGTGATAGCTACCTCTGGATTATTGATGATCGTGGATTCCCAAAAGCATGGAAACTATGGACCTCGAATGTCCCACTTGGAGGCTTGGAGTTAAAATGGGGAGGATGGGTTGAACAGGAAGGTGTATGGTTTTCTACTTTTCACCCAAGTAAGGTGATTGATTTGGAGATCACCGGCTTGGAAGTCAGTTACTAACTACAAGTTTCAATTTCAACACCTAAATCCCTAAGTTCCTTCCAGAATCTTGGATACGATTTCTCTACTACCAATGGATCATCTATGGTAACATCCATCAACTGACACAATGGAGCAAATGCCATAGCCATTCGATGATCTTCGTAAGTGTCAATTTCAACTGATTCAGGAAGATCTTCAGATGGCACTAATGTCCACTTATTGTTTTCTTCGATAAGCTTGGCGTTGATTTTACTTAGCTCATTCTGCATTGCAGCCACTCGATCAGTCTCTTTAATCTTAAGGCTTTCAAGTCCAACCATCTCCAAGGACATACCAGTTGCCGCAGCTGCTACCATCACTGTTTGAGCCAGGTCAGGACAATCCTTAAAGTCAAGAGTCAAAGCTTTGGTACGCTCATCCCTTTTCAATAGCTTCACTTTTCCGGCTTCAAAGTGGCTTGCGATACCAAAATGGAACATAATGTTTGCAATTTCATTATCCCCTTGAGTTGAATAATTTCTTATGCCTGGAAGGTTGAGATATCCTTTATCTTGAGAAATAGACATAAAGCCGTACCAATAACTGGCTCCTGACCAATCGCCTTCGATGTTGTAGCATACAGGCTTATAAATCTGTGGGCCAATGGAGATTTTTTTCCCTACCCATCGGGAAGATACACCAAATGCTTCCATCAGATCTAAAGTCATTTGTATATAAGGTCGGCTGTAAATTTCCGTAGTAAGGGTAATAGTTAATCCTTGTGGTAGACTCGGGGCTATCATTAGAAGTGCACTGATATATTGACTGCTAATGTTACCCGGTATTGATATCTCGTTAGTTGCTTGACTTTCTATTTTGCTTATCCTAAGAGGAGGGTACCCATCATTTTCTAAATAGGTGATATCAGCTCCAAGATTGCGCAAAGCATCTACTAGTGGACCGATAGGTCTTTTTTTCATTCTATCTGTCCCAGTAATGGTTACATTCTGTCCATGAATTGCAAAGTATGCTGTTAAGAATCGCATGGTAGTTCCAGCATCCTTCACATCATATTCATTGAGCTTTTGACTCAATAAATTGTTCATTGTCTGAGTATCGCGTGCATTAGATAAATTTCTAAGATTAGCAATATCACCTCCTGCAAGCGCATTTAAAATCAATGCCCTATTACTTTCACTTTTCGAAGATTCGAGCGTAATCGTCCCTTTTAATCGTGAATTATACTTTTTTAATCGATATTTCAATTTTTGGCAGGTTTTTTGGTGAACAACATCACAACTATTTACGTTGCTAAGT
>CAZWLS010000017.1:4248-13383 GCA_964634415.1 uncultured Roseivirgaceae bacterium
TGCTAAGTTGTCAATAAATTATAATATGTCAAGAACTCGAACCATAGGAACTATTTTCGCCTCAGTAGCACTTGGAGCTTTGACTTTCTTTTTAAGTACACCAAAAAAAGTGGCTAAAAAGAAAGAACAGCAAACTTCGCAAGATGATGCTAAGAGCGATCAAGAAGACTTATTTATTTAAGCACTTCTTTAAGGATAGCGCTATCTACTAGTTCATCGTAAACGCACGTCCCTACTTTTTCAATTAGTGCAAAACGAATTCCTTCTTGATCATTTTTTTTATCCTGAATTAGCAGATTTTCCAACACATCATATGACGGAATAGATATAGATAATTGATAAATACTATCAATATATCCTCTAATCTCTGCTGCAACATCTTTGTTAAGTAGATTTTTTCTTACCGCTATTTCATTTTCGAGAATCATCCCAAGAGCTACAGCTTCCCCATGTAAAAGTGAATCAGATGTCTCCAACAAATATGATTCTACCGCATGACCAACAGTATGTCCGTAGTTAAGGATTTTTCTTAACCCCTGTTCTCGAGGGTCTTCATTTACAATTTCATTCTTGATTGAGATTGATCTCGGAATTATTTCATTCCAGTCTAATTGATCAAAAGTGTGTTTCGTTAAAAACTTCCACTGACTTTCATCTTTGATTAGCGCGTGCTTGATAACTTCAGCATAGCCTGATTTTAATTCCCTTTTAGGTAAAGTTTCCAAGAAGTTAGGATAAACGATTACCGTATGAGGATCTTGAAAGATTCCGATATGGTTTTTTAATCCATTGAAATCTACTCCCAATTTTCCTCCTATACTGGCATCGACTTGAGATAGGAGCGTGGTTGGAATGTTTATGAATGCCATCCCACGCTTAAATGTGGCTGCGACAAACCCGCCCATGTCACCAATGACTCCTCCACCGAGATTAATCAGAAGACTTTTTCTTGTGAAACCAGATTCTGTTAGTTTATTCCAGATATGCTGACATGTATTCAGATTTTTTTCTGATTCACCGCTTTTAACTTCTACAAGTATATCTGGAATATATGTGATTTTAGAAAGGCAATGAGCGCGTGTATTTTCATCAACCAAAATAGCAATTTTATCCGGCTGTATTGCCTTAATTGCGTCTTCCAGATCCGCTTGGATATCTGAAGATATGGTTAAGTACGTAGGGAGATTATTTGACATTTAAATAAACAGTAATTGTGTGAATCTGTTAGCTATCTTTGCACACCGATTTTCAAAAATATGCAATCAGAGCCAATCAATTTTGATGACACTGCCACGGCATTTGCCTACCGTACCACAGGGGAGCTAAAGAACTCTCATTTTGTGTTTACTACTATGAGCAAACCATGGATGGTGAAGCTAGGTACGGTTATGACGAACTTAGCATTAAAGCTAAGATTACCTGTCAAAGGGATTATTAAAAAAACACTGTTTAATCAGTTTTGCGGTGGAGAATCAGTTAAAGATTCAAGTAAAACAATCGCCTTGCTAGGTGATCATAATGTTCAAACCATTTTGGATTATTCAGTTGAAGGATTGAAGTCGGAGGACGGTTACAATGATACTAGAGATGAGGCGCTTCGTGTGATCGATTTTGCTTCTACCAATGATCATATTCCATTTTGCGTCTTGAAACTATCAGGACTTGGTTCTACTGATTTAATGACCAAAGCTCAAGCTAAAGAGGCGCTATCGGAGGTGGAAAAGACCAAGCTGTATAATGCAGAGCTACGCGTAGATGAAATAGTTAACAAGGCTAGCAGCAAGGGGCTTATGGTGATGATAGATGCCGAAGAATCTTGGTTCCAGGGATTTATTGATGGCGTTGCCTATCGGATGATGGAGAAATACAACAAAGAGCGCCCAATCGTATACAATACCTATCAACTTTATAGACACGATATGCTAGATCGGTTGAAGCGTGCACAAATTCAAGCTGAGGTGGATGGTTATTATATTGGCGCAAAGCTTGTTCGTGGTGCATACATGGAAAAAGAACGTGCTCGCGCTGAGGAGATGGGATATGAATCTCCTATCCACAAGAATAAAGAGGGGGTCGACAAAGACTATGATGAAGCTTTGAAGTTTTGCATGGAGCATATCGGAAGGATGGGTATTTGTGCTGGTACGCACAATGAAGAATCGAGCAAGCTATTGACTCAATTGATGGAAGAACAAAAGCTTGTCAATAATGACAATCGAATCTTTTTCGGACAGTTGCTAGGGATGAGCGACAATATCTCCTTTAAACTTGCGGCCATGGGCTACAACGTTGCGAAATATGTGCCTTATGGTCCTGTAGAAAAAGTGCTTCCTTACCTTTTTAGAAGGGCTGAGGAAAATACTTCTATCGCTGGTCAAAGCGGCAGGGAATATACATTAGTGAAAAATGAACTTCGCCGAAGAAAATCGGCTTAAAGAATACGATAAAATAGAATACGAGCTAAAGACATGCAGTTAAGCGAACAGGAAATCCAACGAAGAAAATCTCGTGAAGAATTAATGGCTATGGGCATTGATCCATATCCAGCTGAATCTTTTGATGTGAATGTAACTGCCAAACACATCAAGAAGAACTTTCAAAGCAGACCGGGAGATTACACCAACATTTCAATTGCCGGTAGATTGATGAGCAGACGAATTATGGGGTCAGCATCATTTGCTGAGATTCAAGATTCTAGCGGGAGAATTCAGATTTATATTCGAAGGGATGATATCTGCGAGGGTGAAGACAAAACGCTTTATAATGAGGTCTTCAAAAAGAAGATGGATATCGGTGATATCATTGGTATTAAAGGATATGTTTTTACAACAGAAGTTGGTGAGATTTCAATTCATGTTACGGATCTGAAGATGTTGACAAAATCACTTCGGCCACTACCGATTGTGAAAGAGGCAACAGATGATGAAGGCAACAAAAAAACATATGATGCATTTACAGATCCTGAGCAACGATACCGCCAGCGTTACCTTGATTTAATCGTAAATCCCGAGATCAGAGAGACATTTGTTCAGCGTACAATACTTGTAAATTCGATTCGAGAATATTTGGCAGGAAAAGGATACCTGGAAGTTGAAACTCCGATACTTCAGCCTTTATATGGTGGAGCAGCAGCGCGTCCGTTTAAGACCCATCACAATACACTAGATATGACGCTGTATTTGAGGATTGCGAATGAGCTTTACCTTAAGCGATTGATTGTAGGTGGGTACGACGGTGTCTTTGAGTTCGCAAAAGACTTTAGAAATGAAGGGATGAGTCGATTCCACAATCCTGAATTTACTCAAGTGGAGCTATACGTAGCATACAAAGATTACAACTGGATGATGGATACAATGGAGGAAATGATTGAAAAAGTGGCGATGGACCTTCATGGCGATACCAAAGTACAAGTTGGTGAAAATGTGATTGATTTTCAGCGTCCTTGGAAACGGTTCACAATGTTTGAAGCTATTGAGCACTTCACGAACATTGATATCTCAGAGATGGATGAAGTACAACTACGCGAGACAGCTAAGAAGCTTGAAGTGCCATTAGATGATACTATGGGTAAAGGAAAGATCATCGATGAGATTTTTGGTGAAAAGTGTGAGCCGCTATTGATACAGCCAACATTTATTACGGATTATCCCGTAGAGATGTCACCACTAACGAAAAAGCACCGTTCCAAAGAGGGGCTAGTGGAGCGCTTTGAAGCCATTTGTAACGGAAAAGAGATAATGAATTCTTACTCTGAGCTTAACGATCCGGTTGATCAAAGAGAGCGATTTGAGGAGCAATTGGAGCTAGGCAAGAGAGGTGATGATGAAGCGATGACTTTAGATGAAGATTTTCTTCGAGCACTTGAATTTGGTATGCCGCCAACAGCAGGTGTTGGTCTTGGCATCGATAGATTATCGATGATCATGACTAACTCTAATTCAATCCAGGATGTGTTATTCTTCCCGCAAATGAGACCTGAAGTCAAATCTAAGGCTGCAGAGCTAAGTGGAGACGAAAAACTGGTTTTTGAAGTGTTGGAAAAAGAAGGGAAAATGGACTTGAATGGCCTGAAAGAACAGTCTGGCTTGTCAAATAAGAAGTGGGACAAAGCAATCAAAAAACTGACACAAGGTGGCTTTGCTAAGGTTGAAAAAACTGACGAAGGCCTCTTTGTAGAGACTGTTTAATATCGATTAACATACTTTCACGGGCTTTAACAGCCTTTGTGTAATGAGTTTCGTTTATTTAAAAACGAAACTCAACTACATCAACATGCGATTTTTCATATTATCAATACTCACAATTATCTGTGTTGAGCTAAGCGGACAACTTCGGTACGAAGATCAAGTCCGAATAAAAGAAGCGCAACAAATTTCTTATCAGCTTGGTGGGTTAATCTGGAGTGGATACAATGATCCTCCATTTTCTATCCTTTATATCACAGATGAATATGAATATTTGATTGAACATTATTATCAACCTGATGACTTTGAGCGAATGGAATATGATACAATCATCCATTCAACCCTTCATCGAAGGAAAACTCAAATGAACAAGGGCTTTCTTGCCACTTTTCCCTTTGCGGGTTTAAATACCATTGTAATTGGCACTCCCGAGAATACTGGATTGAATAGTACCGAATGGATCATTACGCTCCTGCACGAGCGATTCCATCAATACCAATATTCATCACCTAAGTATATGATAGAAACCAATGAGCTTGGACTCTCCAATGGAGATGAAACCGGAATGTGGCAGCTCAACTATCCTTTTCCTTACAAAAATCCGCAGGTGGTAAAGTCTTACAACGAATATACTGAGGCGTTGTATGCTGCAGTCAAAGCGATCGATACAGAGCAGTGGATAACTTTGAAAGACAAATTTTTAAAGCAAAGACAAGCGTTCAAAGAATCACTTTCTCCCAATGATTACAAATACATTTCTTTTCAATGGTATCAGGAGGGCATAGCGCGATACACTGAATATGCATTCTTAGAACGAATCGTTGAGGAATATGAACCTACAGAGGAAGTGAAAAGCCTGGGAGATTTTGTGCCCTTCGACTCTTACAAGAAAGAGTTTTTTGAAAAGCATATCGAGAGCGTTCGAAATCTCAAATTAGAGGAGGTTGGACGTATTACCGTATACGATGTAGGCTTTGCAGAAGCATTGATACTACGAGAATTAAACCCCGACTGGGATAGAAATTATTTGAAGAAGAAGTTTGACTTAGAGAAACTGTATTAGCAATACTATTTTGTAAAATGAATTACAAAGAATGTCATTACCAGCATCACTAGACTATTGAGATAGTTGAGGTAGACTTTTTTAGTAAGGCAGTTTTTAAGTGAAATTCGCTTTCCGGAAATATTTAAATAGGCCCATCTGACTATTGCGCCAGGTATAGTGAACACATATTCAAGTAGGATATATCCGAAGAGTTCAAAAAGTACAAACATGCCTTACCTAACGAGAAAGAATTGAATAGGTTGGAATCAGCGGTCTTTAGATAGGAATCTCTTAGCCTTAGTCACAAATTCTTCTTTGTACTCTCCTTCGTGAGCACTATGTGAGACATCTGGCAAGATCCAGACATCTGAGTTGGGTACATTCTTTTTTACTCTGGCTACTTCGGAAAAATCCATCCCTTCGTCATCATCTCCCATAATAATCATTACTTCTGGCTTAATTTGTTGAAGTTCTTCATTACTGATAGATACTACGTAGTTCTTGAATTGATCCATGATGCCTTTAATCTGATCATCACTTTTGTGGGATGATTCCAGCCAAGGAAAATTCGCCTTGTTCTCAATTTTGAAACCTTCGTGATACTGAGGAAAGTCTTCAACAGTCCATGTGCCCACAGCACCAATAGTAATCATTGCCTCTATTAAATCGGGCTTTTGCATTGCTACCTGATAGAGTACATCTCCACCAAAGCTGAACCCAATTGCTTTTATTTTATCGAGGCCTAAATAATCAATGAGAGCGGTTACATCTTCTCCAACAGCAGCTATGGATAAGTCTTCCTTAAATGGATCGGATTGACCATGTCCGGTAAGGTCTACCAAGTAAACCGCATAGTCTTTTTCGAAATCTGCCACAAAAGGTCTCCAAGATTTTGAAGAAAGACTGTAGCCATGAAGAAAGATAAGTGGTGACCCTTCACCATAAGATTCATAATAGATTTTTTTTCCGTTTACGGAAACTGATTCAGATTTTTTCATTTGTTGTGAGTAGCATAGGCTTGATAGTATCATCAAGGCTATGACCATGTTTAGTTTATTCATAGTTGATTAAATAAATATTGGGGCGATATGACGATTCAGACTGGGGGAGGAGGTTGTCTGTCGCCCGCTTAGATTTCTGCTAAAGTATGCGATTTAATCGTTTGGCACAAATTCAAATAAAGTCAAGTGGCCTATTTATTGAAGCGATAATGACCAATTATTTTATAGTCAAAGAGCATATCCTCGATTACTTGTCCACGACCAATATTATGGATGATTTTGTAGGTTTTACGATCTCTTGATCGTTCATCTGTTACTATTCCAATATGGGTTATGGCACCTCCCAGGTTCCAGCAAACAATATCTCCAGGTTGATAGTCTTCTGGTTTTGATGAATTATTGAGTGTTTTACCATGCCTTTCAAAGAATCGCATAAGATTTGGCACCCTTCTGTGATCAATGTTTTTATCTGTAGTCTTCAGTCCCCAATTTTTAGGATATAGCTGAAAATTCTCTTTCATGTCTTCATGAACTTCTTTTTGAAGATCAATATTCAGCTTACGGTATGCTCGAATCACCACATCAGTGCAAACTCCCTTCCCTTGAGGAACATCCCCATTTGGATATTTGATTGAGTAATAGCTCGGATCATAAACTACTCGATCCAAAGACAATGTTTCTGCTGAATCTGCAAGCTGTTGATAGAAATCAACTTGAGCAGTCACTATAGTTGGTACAAGTGTTAAGAGTATTAGATACTTTCTGATTCGGATAATCATATACTCAACACTACGCCCAAGAAGCACTGTTTGTTGCGATGGAGTTGTGGTCTATCTATGAATTAAGGAGAAACATAACATCCTGATTACTGATAGAATTCAAGAACAGTATCACCCAGTTCAATTATTTCTGATGATCCTGCAAGATTGCCAAAGTAGTAAAGCGCCTTAACCGTCTTCGCGTAATCAATGCCTTTTTCTTCTCCTAAAAATGTTTCACCTCCCTCAAAAACCCGTGTATTCCCTTCGCTAGAAACCTCTCCACTTTCATTAATCCGACTGATTTGCCAAGCTGTTGCTGCGACGATTGCTGCACCGAGCCTACTTTTTTGGTCAGACTGATTGATTAAGCAAAATATCTCCATTGCAAGCTTTATAGCCACCCCATTGTAACTCGAATCCCATCCACCACCTTCAATAAAGTACCCTTCTGCAGAATCTGTTAAGATTAAAGAAGACTCAATAAATTCGAATGCGATGTTCTGAGCATCTTCTCGTTCAAGATATTTTCCAAGTGAATAGAATGCCAATGCATCAAACAAAAGTCTGTTGGGAGCTTTGGCATCATACCCTGCTAATATCTCTTTATTGACGATCAGATAGTTTAATGTCTTTTCAATAGCGGGTTTAAATGTTTCAATTTCTTGCTTTATGGCCTGTGTTTCTTCACTTGAAAGAAACCAATTTGAATTTTGGAGCGACAGTAATGAAAGACCTAAACTGCTTGCAAAAAATGCAGTTCCACTTTCTAAATCCCCAGTAGAAGGTGGGGTATAATCCGGTGAATTAACAAGTTCTTCTGGAGGCGAGAATTCAAAGCTTCCATCGTTCATTTGCCTTTCAAATGAATATGAAATTGTGTTTGAGAGGTGTTGCAATGCATCGATTCTTTCGGTTGCAATCACAAAATCTGAAATGGATGTCATGTTTAATTGAAATCTAACATGGAAATACCCGTCTTTATTTCTGCCGAGAGCACCACCCGAATCTGGTTGTTCAACACCTTGAGCCAGCCTTTCAGATCCAAATTGAGAAATTATAGCATTGTATGATAAGTCATTGGAAATCTCATAAGATGTGTCAAGGTGAACATCATCTGGAGAATCACTGCTTTTTGAGCAACTGATTAAAGACATTATGATTGCTGCTATTACAACATACTGCAAATACTTCATGGGCTGAATTTCAATTTAGACTCCAGAAACATGCGATGGTTTAATTGATAATTATAACAAGGATTCAACAAAGGACTTGAAGCTATCCATATTTCCGATAATATGGGGCTCTTTGATCAACTCAAACTAATTATTAAGAAACTTCTGTAAGTGGTTTTTCAGTAGTGAAGGAAAGATCTGTTTGTACTAAGTATGTTATTCTTTCAAAAAAAGCAGTGATTTGTCTTTAGATTCCGTAATAATTTCCAATATGTAAAGACCTCTGCTGAAATTAGATACGTCAATCGTATTCTTCCTTGTTGGAATTACTTTATCTTCTAATTTTAAAATTCCCTGTAAGTCATAAATTTTAACTTCCAAAGAATTTTCAGACTGAACAATGATGTAATCCTTTGTTGGATTGGGATAAATTAAAAAACCAGGCACTTGATTGTTTAGACTAAGTATCTCTGTAACCATTATTGACAGGGTAAATGGCTCACTATCATCCAGACCGTCACTTACTGTAAGTATTATATCTAGATCTCCAGTAAATTCAGCTTCTGGTGTTACCACATTCATAGCCGTGGTATAATTATCTCCACTCTGTACTTTTAATGAAAAATCTGTTGGAAAATTATTATCTGGGTCTTCAACTGAAAAGTCATCTAACTCTAAGGTCAAACTAGTTCCCTGCTGAATTACAAATGATTCACTCACATTAACAATTACTGGAATATCGTTAACGGCTGATATTTCTGCGATTAATTCAGCTTCTTCACTATCAAAAATTCCATTATTTACTTTAATCGGAATTATCAGCTGACCGTTGAAATTTAGGTCAGGGGTAACAAAATTGTTTGATACAGAGTAATTATCTCCTTCCAAAACCTGTAAAGTAAGATTATCTGGATTTGTATTTTCACCGTCAGATACGGTTGTGCCTGACGGATCCGGTCCGCCAGGTATTCT
>CAZWLS010000017.1:13393-26148 GCA_964634415.1 uncultured Roseivirgaceae bacterium
AGTCAGTTCAAAAGTTTCGTCTTCATTTGACTTTACTAGTTCTGTTTCAATGATAATAGGAACGTTTCCAACTTGAAATGAAGTCTCTTCGGAGAATGGACTTCCTAAATATGAATGATCAATAGCTTGAACCGCCCAACTATACAAACCTGGTTCTAGCCCAATTATCATATATCTGGTGTTCATTTGAGCATTCCCATTTTCTAGCACTTTCCTTCTACCATTATCAAATGATTTTGCTGAAACCAATGTGTCTGTTTCATTTTTCAGATAAAGGTTATACGTAAATGTCCCTTTTTCTTCACTTGATAGACCATTCCAGGACAAAATCACCGTATCACCTTTAAACATGGTTGTAGTTGGAGTTGGAGCAGCTGACGAGCTTATATTTGGATTTTCATTTGTATTTACATAAATGGATGTTGGATTATATCCGGTAATGGAACTTGGATAAAATATATCAAGATTTCCATCTTTATTAATATCTGTTAAACTGATTGGACTATCGTAATTCGGTAAACCGGTGTTAGTGTTGCTAACAAATTCATTATCGACATTATCATAAAGGTATGAATCTGAAATTACTCCATTAGTAGTAGTAGAAAAAAGAGATGAAATAATATCGAGATGGCCATCTGCATTGTAATCTAGCCAAAAAGAAATCCCACGACCTCCAATGAAATCATCGTTAGTTTGTAAAGTAAACGTACTCAAATCGTTTCTATATACTTCTAAAGTATTGTTGATGTCAAGTCCAGAAACAAGCAAGTCAAGATAGGTGTCATTGTTATAATCTCCCCAATCAATAGATCCAATATTTCGAATTCCTGCTAATGATAAATCTTGAAATACGTCTAATTCGTTGCTTCCATTATTTTGATATATTCTGGTCAAATTAGATATTGACGAAAGTGGTGTGAAACCGTTGATAGATAAATCAAAATCCAGATCATTGTCGAAATCAATCCATTCTATGTCACCTTCAGAAAAAACTTCGATGCCTAGATCAATTACTTTAAAATCATCATTTCCTAAATTTTCGTAAAATTCAACTACATATTCACGCGGAGACCAATTGCTAACACCGCTAATTAATAAGTCAGGTCTTCCATCATTATTAAGATCCCCCCAACCATTTGAACAATTACGCACATTAGCAAAACTGTATTCGACCAAATCGAAAGAATTTCCACCAAGATTCTTATAAAGTCTTGTTTGTGGACCTTCATCTAATCCTCTGCTTCCAGAGATTAATACATCCATTTTTCCGTCAAGATTATAGTCTTCGATATCAATATCACCACTTGATACGTGGATAAAAGAATGGTCAGACTTTTCGGTGAAAGTTCCGTCTCCGTTGTTTATAAAAAGTGATGTTTTAGGTTCATTGTTAGGACTTCCAATCACTATAAGATCAAAATCTTCATCATTGTCTAAATCAGCCCAAACTGATTTCCCATTAATAAAGTTGTCCTCCACTAAATTGCTTTCCAATAAAAATTGCTGAGAAAAGCCAAAGTTTAGTAATAAAACTAGTGAGGATGCAAGTAAGCATTTATTAATTGAATACTTTTCCAAAGTAAGCTATTTGATCGTATAGTTAATCTTCTAAAGATAGTAACGTAATAATACGCACTATAGAATGCAATGTAAAAAGAAACTCTAATTGGTGATCTTCATTATTAACTAGAAATTAAAATGTAGCTACACTAAAACACAGTTGGTTCTTTAATAATAAAAAAGCCATCCTTCCAGATGGCTTCTTTCTTATGATTCTTTTTCCGTTTTTATACGAGTTCGGGCATTGGCGTATAGAAAAATTGCTCTGTTACCACTTTGCCATCTGCAACGCGATATACACACACTTCATCCATGTCAATAGGATGATCCATACCTTTCATTGTCACTTTGGACTTCATCGTAATTGTAAAAAAGTTTTCAGCCACCAATGGGTCCGAAATCTCACTGGAATGAAATTCAGTCACCATATCATGCCATTCCTTTGCTTTTTTCTCTAATGCTGCGAATCCTTTCATAGTACCCCATGGGCCTCCGTCTGGTTCAATGCTTACGATTTCAGGTGAATAGAGCTCTTGAAAGACTTGCTCAAATTTTCCTTCTCGACAAAGTTCGACCAAACGATTAGCTACTTCTTGAGTTGTCATGTTTTATGATTTTATGTTGAACATGAATCAAAGAAAGACTTCTGAGTGTCAGCCCTATGTCACTGATTTTGTCGAAACCCAAAAAATATTCGACGGTAGTGCTGGAAATTTGCCGATCTTGGCAAGTTCAATGCGTTTCTTTTTTGGATGTATGTTTTGTTTGTTCTTGCTTCAAGGGCATACTCAGCTTTTGGATATAGCCAAAGCCGAATACTTATATGTACCTGGAAATGGTAGCAACTTCGAGTACCATAGACAGTCAGTAGAAGTCAATATCCCGTTCAAAATTAAAGAAGGGGCCTACTTTTTTGCTGGATTCGACTACAGTCGTATGCTGTTTCGTTTTCAAGAGACCGAGGATTCGTATGACAAACGGACTACAGATAATTTCAAGTCACTCGACTTAAATCTTACCTACACGTATGAAATGAAAAATAACTGGCGTTTTGGCATTAAGGTCACGCCATCTTTCAATAGTAATTTGGAAGGAGGTCTTGAGATGAATGACTTTTTGGTAAATGGAATTATGGCATTTATCAAAACGAGAGAAGCTACCGATAGTAAGAAAGCCAGTCGCTTGATTCTTGGGTTAGCTTATTCAACTATTTCAAGACAGCCTATTCCTATACCATTGCTTAGTTATCATCGAAAGATTACTCCTAAGTGGTCTTACACCATAGGAGCTCCATATTCTAATATTCAATATCATGCTTCGGAAAAACACCGATTTAAAATACATGCGGAAGGTGAGGCATTTAATTCACATATTCAAAATGGCGTGTTTGTGGAAGGGGAAGGAACAGCTGATCGTCTAAGAGTATTTTTAATCAGCGTAGGCTTTCGGTATGAGTATAAATTTTCTGAACACATCGAATCATTTTTGATTACTTCCAGAACGGTTGTCTCTGACTTGCAGCTTCGAAGGAAAAAAGACGTACTTTTTCGACCTTCATTAGACAATGCTATGATCTTTCGAATGGGAGTAAGGTGTAAGATTTGATCACCTCCAAAACGTCTTCAAAAATGCTTTCCAAAATTGAGGTCGATTGAGTGAAAACATCACTCGAATATCTTCTCTGAATGGACTCTCTTCGTCTAGAAAGCGAAAGACTGATTGAATCTTAGGCTTTGTATACAGTCGGGTGAAAATTTCCTCACCCAAATCATTTCTTGATGCGAGTACATTAAGAAAAATGGAATCATATGTTCTGAATCTGGAGGTGGCGATCCCTTTCTCCGGGCGATCTCCTTTCTTGATATTTTCAATCATCCTTGTAGAATAACGATCTGCATTCTTAAAGGAATATCCCGACGATGGACGTACCCAACCGCCTGCGGTTCCAATTTTGCTGATATGCTTCGAATGATGTTTGTGAAAAGGATAATCTGACATTGGGATCAATCCTTGCTCTACTTCTTTGATGTTGTAGTTGTCGATTTTTAAGTACTGATTGATATAGTCTTTTAGATACACATCATATTCCTCATCCGGGAGTAGTTGGTCATTGAACAAAGTAAACTCTACTAAGGCTGTGTTTTCAGACAGTGGCAATACATATGTAAAGCTCGTACTTCCTTTCCATTTTATTCGGTAATCCATCATAGTGAAGGTTTCAGAGTCAAAAACTGGTTCTTTTGTCTCAATAAACCATCCTTTGAAGTGTTGGATTAAGGAATGGTATTTATCCTTCTTTTCATGAAATTCTTCAGGTATTCTACTGTCGAAGATGTGGGATGCATCGTATGATCCAGAAGCTGCACTTATTTGATGTCCCTCAACTTTTTCTACTTCATCTTTTACCCAAGTTACATTATCAGCTTCTTGAATTTTGTTTTTTGCGTAACTGTAAAAATCAGACGAACGCAACATTTTATATTGATAAGGAGCTAAGTCGAATGAAATACATTCATCAGAATTGATAAATAGTCCTTTATCCCAAGTTTTTGTAGCGAGTGAGTTCCAAATAGTGTCTCCTTTTTCCCAAAAACACCAAGTACGATCATTTCCCGTTTTTTCGTCTTTGTCTATTAGCAAAATCTTCTTGTCTTTAAAGAATTCATCATCTATCATCTTTAAAGCCAACTGTAATCCTGCTGCGCCAACTCCTACGATCGCATAGTTAAATGTGGTATTCGTCATCTTGACCTTAAATATAGATAGCCCTGCTTACGCAGGGCTACTACTACCAACATTCACTAACCCAATTTTCCTAGCTTAATGATTTAATTCTGAACACTTGTATCCAAATTGTTCCAAGATCACTGAGATGTTCGTTGCTGATAATATGAAAGTCTCTACTTTCAATACATGTTCCCAGTCGTCCAGATCGACAGTCCACCTTCGGATAGCGTTGATCTTGCTGAATACCTGATTCACAATAGCGACATCCTTTTTGGTTTTGATGTTGCTTTTCAGGATAAGCAGATTTAAGTCTTGTTTAGATGTAGTTAGTGTTTCCATAGGATTTAAAATTGAATGCGATACATAACGTCTGGAAAAAATCCGATTTGTTCCACCACGTTTACTTGATCTGTTACTTGATTATATCTTCTGACGAATTCGTTCTGACGATTTGTAAGGTTTTGAAAGTCCACAAAGAATTGATGCGATACTTTCTTTCTGTTAAGTCTCACACCAAACTTTGCATCCCATCTGAAGTATTGATCGTATCGCTCGCTAAACGCGATATCGTCTTGCCGTACTTCTCTTCCTAGGTTGTTGCGCGTAGCATTTACATCAATAGGCGTAAATGGCCGACCTCCAGAGAATGTTGCTTTCGTGTCGAACGTCCAAGCGTTTTGTCCATTTGGACCAAATTTCCACTCTTTCCCGAATAGTACATTGCGAACGTAATTGTTATTAAATACCGTATTTCGTTGAATTCCATCACTGCCTTTATATTGGGAATCGAATAACGAAGCAGTCATCAGCATGTAGTAATTTCTGCTGAAGAACTTCTCTAAGGTTATTTCAGTACCATAATTAAATCCGGTTCCTTCATTTACAAGAGATCCTTTTTCTTCGAAAATGAAATCATTGCCTTCGTTTAGGACTGAATAGCTTGAGGCATCGCGCTCTACTGGTACATCAAAGATTCGCTGATAATACACCTCAGTTTTAAGCCTCCAGTCAGGTCCTAGATTTCTATCCATCCCTAATACGAAATGATGAGCCTTTATGAAGTCCAGGTTTTGATTAGTACGCTCTGTTATCCCTGGCGATACTTCCTCTTGGTAAAACAGCACGGGAGAGGGGATAGCTTGACCATGTAATCCGTATGCAATACTCCATCTTTGTACAGGAGTTTGCTGCCAGCTGATAGCTGCTCGAGGTTCGACAATTGTAGCATCCATAAATTCATGATACTGACCATGCAGACCAAAAGTGGTAGATAAATCATCGGTGATTTTGTATTCCGCTTGTCCATACACTTGCAGCAAATTGAAGGTTTCGCCGACATTCGTGTTTGTTAGAAAGTAATCTGGAACCCCATCATTGTTATCATCAGGAATAGAAACACGGTTGTCACGATCCTCAGCGAATAAATTCAGATCATATGTTTCGTTCAAGAAACCTGCACGCATGCTCCATCTTGCATTGAACTTCGTGTTCAGGGTAGAAGTAATCGTATATCTGTTTTCTCTATTTCTAACATTCGTAGCTCTATACTTGCCAATAAACTCATCGTTCGCATCTAACATGCGGTTGTCTTGCAAATACTGATTGAAGTTTGTCGAGGCTCCCAATGATGTTTTGAGATAGGTGTTTTTGCCCATTCTTACAGTATGTGCCAATCCTAATAGCCCGAGTTCATTTTCTACAAACGCATCTTGTTCAGGATTTGCGAAAAGGTCATTTTCATCTATTTCATCTCCTAAAAAATCGATATTGCTTTTTCCTCCTAGGCCGAATATTTCAAATCTTCCAAGCTTCGTGTCACCTAGATTTGCTTTGAATGAGATGTCTTGATAAAATGGAATAGCAGATGTGCCAGTTGCAGCCAAGCTAGCGATCCCATATCTGTATGAAGTAACAAAGGATGAATTATTTTTCTTGCTTATTGGCCCTTCTGCCATAAACTCCAATCCACTAAACGCGGAGAGCTGACCAGTAAATTCGAAGTTGTCTGAGTTTCCATTTCTAAAGAAAACATCAAAGACTGCTGCATTGGCGTTTCCATATTCTGCCGGAAATGCTCCCGTTAGGAAATCAGAAGTTCTAAGAAGATTTGTATTTAGGGCGTTAACAGGACCACCTGTCGTACCTTGAGTGGCAAAGTGATTGGTGGTAGCTATTGGTATTCCTTCAATTCTCCATAGCAAACCAATAGGGGAATTACCTCTTACAACAATGTCATTTCTCGCATCATTTGTAGCATTTACGCCAGCAAAAGAAGTTGCGAGTTTTGCTACATCATTCCTGCCTCCGGAGAAGCGTGTAACTTCTTCTAAGCTGAATGTGCGAGCACTTACCTTAGCTAAGTCGTTTATAGGAAGATCTTTGTCTGCATCTGCCGTTACGACAACTTCCTGAAGCTTTTCCACAGATTCTTCAAGAAGTACACGAAGTATAACTTCCTTTCCTGATGTAACCAATACGTTTGGTAGTGAGATACTTTTATATCCGATATAAGTAACAGCAAAAGTCTGTCTTCCTACTGGTACATTTTCTATTCTAAATTCTCCGTTTACATCTGCGATTGCACCTTTTACAGGATCCGAACCAACGAGTTGGATAGTAGCACCAATTAAGGGGTACTCCGCTTGCGCGTCGAGTATAATTCCCTTAACTGTTTGATCTTGGGCCATACTAGCGAGTGAAACAAGTATGCCTAATAGGGTAATAATAGCTTTCGAATTTTTCATCGTGTTTGTGAATTATTGATTTCGATGGCTAACCTATTGGTAAGAGCATATTAACAAAACGATAACCAGAGCCAGGCGCTTCTAATCTTTATTGAACCGTAATATTTGATGGTTGAAACCGCCAAGATCACGTTTCTACTAGATACCCTATTTCAGGGTTGGAATTTGGGGTTTCACTCATGAAATTCTTGTGTTCATCCCCTTTTGAGGAAATTTTCTGAAAGGTCATGTCTTATCTTTAATGCAGAAATGAAACTGAAAGAAGTACATATTAGATGGATAGGTATCCCAATTGTAGCATTAATCGCGGATGCTACCGATGGTGATCATTTAGCTAGTGAGCCATTCTGGTACACATATCTCATTGCCATTTGCTTTACTGCAGTCTATTGGAGCGGAGCCACATACATCATTTATCGGTTCCGAAGAGTTTTTCCGGAAATAAGTAAAACGGCAAAACGTCTTACATTCACTGCCTTAGTTATTGTTGTTTGGATGATGATCGGTGGGATTCCTGTTAAGCTGGCGTTTAATTTATGTACGTTGGCAGAAGCATTTACATTCAATCAGCATGCGGAATTTCTCCCTTTTAATATGGTTGCTGCCACAGTAATATCACTGGGATATGAAGCATTCTATTTCTTTGATAAATGGAAAGAACAGTTTACACTGAATCAGCAATTGAAAAATCAACAGATTAGAACCCAATACGAGGTTCTTCAAAATCAAATGAGCCCTCATTTTCTTTTCAATAGTTTAAATACGCTTACTTCTATTATTCCTGAAAATGCTGAAGCTGCTGTATCATTTACAGAAAAACTTTCTGAGGTCTATAGGTACATTTTGCAAAATAAAGATCGAGAGTTGGTAAGTCTGAGCGAAGAGATTGAATTCGTAAAGTCATACTTATACCTTCTGCGCATGCGATATCCAGATAATCTGTCGGTAGAGTTTAAATTAAATTATCAATACCTTGATTTGACGATTCCTCCTTTGACATTGCAAATGCTTGCTGAGAATGCCATAAAGCACAATGTAGTATCTAAGGCTAAGCCTTTAAAAATTGAGATTTATGTTGAAAATGGCAAGTCTGTTGTAGTTAGAAATAACCTTCAGCGAAAAGACTCTTTAGATAAGTCGACAAAGACTGGTCTCGAGAATATTCGAAAACGATACAGTATTTTAGGGCAAAAGGAAATTGATGTAATCACTAGTGCTACCAATTTCATGGTTGCTGTGCCATTAATAGACCTATTAGAGGAAAAAGACTTAAGGTTCACATAATGAAAGTTCTGATTGTAGAAGATGAGGCCCCTGCTTTTCGACGCTTAGAGAAAATCTTATTGGAGATAGATCCTACCATCGAAATAGTAGAGGTGTTAGACAGTGTGGAGGAGACGGTTAAGTGGATGAAAAATCATCAGAAACCGGACCTTGCGTTGATGGACATTCAAATTAGCGATGGAATAAGCTTTCAGATTTTCGATCAAATTGATGTCAGCTGTCCAGTCATTTTCACAACCGCTTTTGATGAATACCTATTAAAGGCCTTCAAGGTGAACAGTATAGACTATTTATTGAAACCTATTAAGAAGGAGGACTTGAAACATGCGCTGGATAAGTACAGGAACCTACAAGCCAGCTTCAGTGGCAATGGGTTAGATATGTCAGCTTTACTTAGTCAAATTAACCTGACAGAGGCGAAGTACAAGTCGCGGTTTTTAGTAAAACAAGGCGATAAAATGCTTGCAATACGCTCGGAAGACATTGTATGTTTTCAGAGCAAGCATGGAGTTGTTCATATCAATACCAAGAATGAAAAGACATACTTGTCGGACTTTACTTTGGATGAACTTTCAAACCAATTAGATCCGCAATGTTTTTTTCGCGCAAATAGGCAGTTCATTGTTCAAGCTGATTATATCACTACGGTACATAAACATTTCAAAGGGAAGTTGCTTGTGGAGCTGGCTCATTTTTCTGATGAGCAAGTGCTAGTAAGTAGTGAAAAAGCTACTTCTTTAAAACATTGGCTAGATCAGTAACTTTAATTGCTACTTCTCGATGCCACTAACTCAATGGAAAGATCAGCCCCTGGTACGTAGAATTTTACAATTTTACTTGGCTTGCTTTTCGTAATCCATATACGATTTTGTGGCATTTTTCCATCGGTCATTAGATGAATGACATTACAATCAAACGTGCCTGCTGCAGTTGTGATTTGCTCCTCATTCACATAATAAAGTGAAGCATCTGATACCGTCATACTTGTCGAAACGAGCGATTTAAACTTTATGGTGTCATCTTTCTTATAATCTAACGCTTGCATGAGCATGTAAAGCTCCGTTCTAAACACATCGTAACTATAAAGAGAATCCACAGGGTAGTCTGTGGCTGTGGTATCCCTGGTAACTGTATACATTCCATTCACTTGCTTATTATTTGCTACTATATCAACATCAAGCCGTGTGGTATTTATCTGCATGCGAACAAGTTCTTGCTTGCTTTGATAAGTTGTTGTATCCATGGAGAATTCAGCTTCTTCGTATACGCTCCCATTGTCAAAAGATGAAGTATCTCTCGCAACTAGTTTTCCTTTCTCGAAGTATGTTCCAAAGATCATCGACCCCACCTTTGTGCCGGAAGTATCTAGCATATGGTACGTATTAATAGCGGGTTGAATTTTAGAAAGATCCAACATTTGACCAAGCCACTTTTTTTCTGGGGCTTTTTCTTCCTTTGTAGGTTGGCAGGCAAATAATAAAATGGTCAGGATCCAGAGGTAGTTTTTCATATTTGATGTATGTAAGTCACTTCATCAAATCTACCATCTATTCTGTTCTTTAGCTATCCAACCATTCTTTGAATGCTCGAACTTTTTCTCGACTGACTATGATGTTTTCGGAGTAGTCCGGTATTACTGACAATAGGAGCCTGTTATTAAAGTATGAATCAATCGAATTGATGCAGCCGTCTGAAAGAATCATGTGACGGTTAACCCTAAAAAATGATGAAGGATCGATAAGTTCTTGTAGGTCATCCAACGAATGATCTATAATCATTGACTCACCTTGACTAGTTCTTAGGTAGCTTGTACTTGATTCACTGTAGAAATAAGAAATGTCATTTACTGAAATGGAGTTGTACTTTAAGCCAGTCTTAACAAGGAATTTTTGCTTATAATTTGAACTCAACGATCCTCTGAGTTTGTCAATCATTTGAGAGATATCTCCTTGCGAGCTTACCTTTTTCAGCTTTTCAATCGCTTGTACCAACTTATCGGATTGGACTGGTTTGAGTAGGTAATCAACACTGTTGTATTTGAAAGCCTCAAGGACATACTTATCAAATGCTGTGGTAAAAATCACATGAGGGTAGGTGTCAAGAGATTCTAATACGTCGAAACCAGTGCCATCACCTAATTGAATATCGAGAAACAATAGTTCTGGACACTCATTTTCATGAAGCCAGTTTACTGCGGCTTTTACAGAATAAAACGTTTGGATAACATTGATAGTCGTGTGCTCACTGACCAATTTAAGTAGCCGGTCAGCTGTGAGTTTTTCATCTTCAATAATGATTGCATTCATGCCAATGATAATGGTAACCTAACTTTAAATGATTCTTCATTATCAGTGATTTCCAAAGCACGGCCTGCAGAAAGTATTAAGCGATTGGAGAGATTTTTGAGTCCAATTTTAGTACTCGAGGTAAGACTCTCTTTTTTACGCTTTTCGTTCTCAACCACAATAGCTTTATCTCCTTCATTCTTAATAGAAATGTGTAAGGGATCGTCAATAGAGAATGAATTGTGCTTTACAGCATTTTCTACAAGAATTTGAATAGACATAGGAGGAACCTTGAGATCCAGGTTGTCTAATGAAATATCCTTGTCCACTACGATTGCTGTCTGATGTCTCATTTGTAACAAAAACACGTAGCTATCTAAAAATGATAGTTCTTCCTGTAGCGTAACTACACCTTTTTCATCATTTTCCAGGATATATCTATACATATCCGAGAGCTTTGATATGAACTTAATTGCTTGCTTTGAATCATGCTCAACCAGTGAGGAAAGAACGCTAAAGCTGTTGAATAAGAAGTGAGGGTTCACTTGATTTTTCAAGCTTTCAAGTTTGGCAGCTGCCAATTCTTTTTGGATAGCTTCTTTTTCTCTTGCGCTTCTGATAGCATTTTTCACATATAGGATTATGATTTCATAGGCGATAATCAAAAGTGAGATAACAAATCCCTGTGCGCTATCAATAAGAAAGGAACCTTTTCTATAGCCGTCATTACAACATCCTACATCAGCCAAAAATTCCTCATATAAGTAGGTAGATAAAAAAACCAAGGGGAGCACAATAAGTGTCGCCTTGGTTGATATTTTATATAGCCCTAGATTATTGCGTAGGCTTAGGTTTTACTTTGTGCGTATACATATCTTGATACTACCTCCCATAGCATCATTACGATAACTACAGTGTATACCAGGGATACTGTTGTATTGGTGTCCCAATCAAGAAAGTGGCCCCAGTCATCTACCCTTGTAACCTTGAAAAAGAAGAATACAAAGACAGCAATTGTAAACCTAAACCGATACTTCATCTAGTAAATTTACTCACCATCTTTTGAAGCAACCGCCTGCTCTGAACCAATATTGAATGAAATCATGGTTCCAGTCACTTTCTGAGTCCCAGTGCTTCTTGATGATACTGTAGTAGAATATTGACCTTCTGCAACTTGATCAGCAGATACTGTAACCACATAGTGATCCTTATTTGCTTCATCTTGCTTAACATCAAACTTTAACCCTGAACTACTTATAAGTTTTGGTGCTGAAAAATTTGAACGCTTTGCAAACTTAGATCGCACAATCCATAGGTCGAAAGTAGTTTCGCCTCCCTTATTTACATTCACGGTATATTCCTGAGCGTAAATTTTCGCTCCTCTTTTAGGAGCTTCGAAATCTTGAGCCATGGCTACTGAAGCCACAAAAAATAGTAGAGAAAGAAGAGTGAAGTGCTTTTTCATAATTGTATGTTTTACAGTTTGAACATACAAAAGACACGTGTTTTACATTGCTTCTTACCCTCTCTTAGGCTGAACTGCGCGATTACTTATTGAATTGTCAGATTCTTTAATTGAACTGTCTATCAATTTTTCTTCAATTCTGATAGTAGATTTTGTACTTGCTGATCCAGTGATGCTTGTGTGTATTCCTCTAACGCTTTTATCATATAACTCGGAACGTCTTCACCATTATTAACTTTAGATGAAATATCAAGTAAAAGTTGTGCGAAATTTGCCAAGTCATTACTACTGTTGCTACTCACGCTTTCAGGTGTAGAATCCTGACATTCATTATATTCTGCTACAATCTGATCTAGGTCACCGAACTTTAATTCTTTATTTTCAATTTTAGCTGATACCTCAGGGCAATCATTGAGGAATTCTGCGGCTCGTTTCTTAAAACTTATCCCTGAAATTTGTAATACATTTCCGTCCTTATAAAAGATTCGATCTTTAAAAGTGGTTTCGTTTTCTGGTATAGCTAGGTAGTAGGTAAGCTTTCCCTTTGAAATAACCTTGCCAATAGCTTTTCTATTTCGATAGTTGATTGGCTCGTAGATCTCGTTATCAATAGAGAGTGATTGTACCTGGAATGCTTTATATGTCTTTTTTCCATCGTCGTTCTTTATGTCTATTCCATCATAGTGAGAA
>CAZWLS010000018.1:0-23131 GCA_964634415.1 uncultured Roseivirgaceae bacterium
CCACCCTCTAATGCCATTGCAATAGCAAGTTTGGCCTCCGTTACGGTGTCCATGGCAGCGGAAACCAAAGGAATGTTTAGACGGATATTTCTAGTGATCTGAGCAGAAGTGTCAGTGTCACGGGGAAGTACTTCGGAATAACCAGGGAGGAGAAGCACATCATCGTATGTAAGTGCTTCAAAAAGGAATTTTTCGTTTGTCGTCATGGCAAATAATACTGAACTGTTATGATTATTTGCCGTGCAAAATTATGTCGGTTACTTAGAATAAGTACTATCACAAGACATATTTTTACAAAATGGATAAACATAATGTTCATCCCGGCTAATTGACTTGGTAACATAAAAACTGATCCAGTCCTGTTGGCCTCATTTCAATTGACTGATATGGAAATTTGGAATTCATTTTATAATCAATTGCTGGAGACAAGCGGCCTCGAATTCATTGCTGTAGTAAGTGGAATATTGAGTGTCTGGTTTAGTAAGCAAGAAAAGATTCTGGTTTATCCTTTTGGAATCATCAGTGTGGTAATCTTTGTATTCCTCACCTATCAGTACGGCCTATATGCTGAAACCGGAATAAATGTCTATTACTTTCTAATGAGTGTATATGGTTGGTGGAACTGGAAAAACACCAAAGAACTAGGCGCCAGTCAAATTCCAATTACAAAAAGTACCAAAACTGGTCATTTTATAAATGTGGGCACCTTTGTAATGGCGACCATCTTTATTTATATCATGTTGATCAAATTCACAGATAGCACGGTCCCATTGGTAGATTCTATCACTACTGGTTTAGCGATTACAGGAATGTATTTGATGGCACTGAAGAAAATTGAGCATTGGCTTTTCTGGATTGCATGTGATCTTATTTCCATTCCATTATACATCTATAAGGGGTTGCCTTTCACAAGTTTCCAATTCCTTGTGTTCACATACATTGCCATAATGGGTTGGCTTTCTTGGAAGCGTAAAATGACATTAAGTGCAGCCTAGACGAATTGTTGTATTAGGGCCAGAGTCTACTGGTAAAAGTGAGCTATGCCAACACTTGGCCAGGCATTATGTCACAGAATGGGTGCCCGAGTATGCACGGTTTTACCTTGATAGATTGGATCGCGATTATGAGCAGCATGATCTTAAGTCAATTGCTGAAGGTCAATTGTCATGGGAAGACGAAAAAGCTGAATATGCCAATAAATACCTGATTTGCGACACCAATCTTATTGTCATTAAAATATGGAGTGATCATAAATATGGAAATACCGACTCCTGGATAGAAGAAGACCTGAAAAGCAGGTCTTATGATTTTTACCTATTGAATAACATAGATATTCCTTGGACACCAGATCCGCAGCGTGAGCACCCACAAATGAGAAAACATTTTTTAGATATTTTCAAATCTTATCTAGAAGAAAATAATCTCCCATATGCAATTGTTTCTGGGATAGAAGGGGAGCGTAAAGCATGTGCCGTTAACGCCATCGAGGAATTTTTCAAGGATAAAAAAAATGCCGGAGAATAGTCCGGCAAAATTCTTTAGTTAGGCTTCAGAAGATCCTTAAACTTCTTGGCCACTTTTTCAATTTTAGGCCTAGATACATTTACAATGTAACCATTGTTAGGATGCTTTTCTTCATAGTCTTGATGATAGTCTTCCGCATCATAGAATGCTTCAAGCTTACTTAGTTTGGTTACAATTGGCTTCGAAAAATCTGATGCCAGTTCTTCCATCTTAGCGATAGCCAATTGCTTTTGCTCATCATTATGATAGAATATTTCCGATCTATATTGAGGTCCTACATCAGGACCTTGACGGTCCAACTGTGTAGGGTCGTGTGCCGTAAAGAAAATCTCCAATAAAGTTTCGTATGTAATAATTGAAGGATCGTAATACACTTGTACAGCTTCCGCATGGCCCGTTCGGCCTGAACTTACCAATCGGTAGTCAGCCGTTGACTTAGAACCTCCAGAATATCCAGATACCGCCTCAGCTACTCCTTGAATTTGTTCGAAAGAAGCTTCTACACACCAAAAGCATCCTCCAGCAAAAGTGGCAGTATCAAGATTTTGATAGTCAATCTCGATTAAAACTGGCTTTACACTAGATTCATCTGCTGCTTTCTTACTTTCATTTCCCTGTGTCTGGCAGCTAAATAGAAAAATACCCGCAATGAGTGCTAAAAATTTCATCTCTTATTTTTTTGATCAATTTACGACAGACTACGCCTTCAAGATTTGTCAATCTGCGTTAATGTAACCGCTATTACAATTCAACTGTTTTAAAATTCTATTCGATAGCTGAGATTAGGAAAAAAACTAACCTGGCTGTCCGATATAAATCTTCTTTGACTTACCGAATAAAATCTGAAAAACTCATTGGAACGTTGCGTTAAGTTTTGAATATCCAACGAAACGACAGAAGTAGTTTTTCTTCTATTTTTCCTGTAACTGATCCCAAAATCCATTCTAAAATAACCATCAAGTTTGAGCTCATAGTTTCTGCTATAATCAAAAACGGTTGTTCCTTCGTTTATAGATCTTAAGACGTTTATGGGCGCTTGACGTTTTCCGCCTGCAAATATGAATTTACCGTTAATGCTAATGGTGTTATTTCCACTTTTACCGACTTTAAATTCTTTACCTGTAAGAAAGTTGTAGATGTATCCTCCATCAAATTGAGTACTTCTTTCAATACCATCCGAACCAGTATATTTTGATTTGTAGATGGATGCTGTAGTAAGCATATAAAACCCTTTAGAAAGAAACTTTTCCAGTGTTAATTCCAATCCATAGTTTTTACCCGTTCCATCATTTGCCAACTCATCAGGAGTATATCCATCAAATGTGTTGAGTGTTGAGAAGGTCAATAAACTAAAATCAGAAGTCGTATCATTCGGCCAAACCGGGACATTGAAAAGATGTTGATAGTACACCTCAGCTTTGAAACGTAGCTTTGGTTTTATCATCTTTTCATAGCCAAGAGCTGAATGGAATGCTTGTGTAAATCCCAAGTCTTTGTTGTTTTGTACGAAAGAACCATCTGCGTTGTATTGTCTGGCCGTGTAAAGTGCAATAGTCTCCATGCGACTGTGAACACCTACACCACCAGAAATTATATGATTACCTCTATCCCATTTGAAACCGAGTCTAGGTTCAACATAATTCCTCCCATTTAATGCGAAATGAGAAAAATGCGCACCCGTATTAATGGTTAACTTTTCATTGAGCCTAAACTGCCAGTTTCCGAATGCCTGATAAAACCCCGCATGATCATCTTCATCCAGCGGAGTAATGTACCTCCTCTCAGATCTATCCCAATAAGTATTTGAAAGATTGTATCCCAGACGGCTAAATATGGTTCCCACCCTAAGCGTATGCCGTGCTGAAAATTTGTGATTATAATAAGTCGAAAATCTTAATTGATTTTCAGAGAAGTCGCTGTTTTCTAAAAGCCTTACATCTAAAGAATCATAATTATTGACCAATTGATTGATTGATCCGGATATGATGGTCTCAAAATACGAATCATCGTTTAGGTAGAAAATATTCGTAACCCCAGCAATTCCTGTGTTTTGTTCTTCAGTGTCGTTTTCCCACTCACCATTAGACTCATTCGGAAGAAAGCGATAGGTATTTCTACCCCCTAATCCCCAAATTGAAAATGACCCAAATTTCTTGGTTGGAATTCTCACTTTATACGAAAGGTCCTGAAAAGCAATGTCCTCCTGTTCGCCAAGAATGTCCAATCCAAGTTCTGTAAGCAGTGCCAAGGTTGAGTATCGATAGTTGATCAGATAAGAAGATCTACCATTTTTTGATATTGGTCCTTCTGAGGCTGCAGCAATTCCAAGCAATCCGGCTTGTATGGCATGCTCATGATTTTCAAAATTTCCTTGTCTTAGTTGGAGATCAAAGATTCCTGAAGTTGCATTTCCATACTGAGCTGGGAAAGCTCCTGTGAAAAAATCTGAATTTGCCAACATATTATTGCTTAGCATGCTAATGCCACCAGCGGAAGACCCAATGGAGGTGAAATGATTGGGGTTGGGTATCTCCACCCCTTCTAACCTCCATAAAATTCCTTTTGGGGAATTTCCTCTAATTACGATTTCATTTAGTAAATCGTCACCTCCAGTTTGCACTCCTGCATAAGTCAGTGCTGCTCTCGCTGGATCATTGAATGTGGCGGGAAATCTGCTTATTTCATCCATTCCTAGCGAGATCGCAGAGACGGTTGCCAACTCATTTCTTGGTTGACCTACTTCTTCATTTCCTGCAGTGACAACAACTTCTTCGAGTTGCTGCAATGATTCTATCAGCTTTGCGTTCATCACTACTTCTTTTCCCGCACCAACCAAGATGTCTGGAATTGTTATTGATTCATAGCCAAGGTATGAGATTCCAATAGTTTGTCTTCCAATGGGAACTTTCTCAATCTTATAAAATCCCTCTACATCAGTGATTGCACCCATAGGTGGGTCCATTCCTATAATCATTACTGTAGCACCAATGATTGGAGATCCAGATTGCTCATCTCTAATTTGTCCTTTTACCGTTTGCGTAAGTGATTGGGCAAAAGCAATAGCAGTTAGGAATAACAATGCTATTCCAAGTTTAGTCCTTTTCATTTTTTAGTTTTCAGTGATTAAGCCTGATTCATTGACAGCAGATCTTTTGAATGGCTTCCAATCATTATACGTTTTTATATAAACATTAGGTATGTCTAGACAAAGTGATAATATCAGTCATTTCTCTAATTTTGGGCGATGCTAAAATCCCATTTTCAGAAAGACAAAATAGAGGCCGGATGTGATGAAGCTGGCCGAGGATGTCTGGCTGGACCTGTTGTTGCTGCGGCAGTCATATTGCCAAAAAAATACAAGCATAAAGTATTAAACGATTCGAAGCAGCTTACCGAAAAACAGCGATTAGAAGTTAAAAGTGACATTATTAAAGATGCAATTGCATGGGGAGTTGGTGTGGCTTCACCTGAAGAGATTGATGAGATTAACATCCTCAATGCTAGCTACCTCGCTATGGATAGAGCTGTCGATAAATTAAAGGTCAGTCCTGAGTTATTACTTATTGACGGCAACCGATTTATCAGTAAAAATGACATCCCATTTGAATGTATCATCAAAGGTGATGGTAAGTTTCTTTCTATTGCCGCTGCATCAATCTTAGCAAAGACTTACCGAGATGATTTAATGAGGGAGTTGGCAATTAAATTCCCAGGCTATGGATGGGAAACTAATGTGGGGTATCCTACCCGGGCACATAGAGAAGGATTAAGGGAGATGGGATCTACACCACACCACAGGATGAGCTTTCAGCTCTTGCCAAGTCAACTGGAATTGTTTCCTGATTAGGCTTTTAAGGTAGAAGAAATTTTATCCTTGTCCAGTGGCTTTTCTAACATGGAAGTAACCAAAGGATTTTCATCGGCTTTACGTTGATCAGAAGGGTCTATTGAAGAAGTCAAAACATAAACCTGCTTACCCCAGTTTTCGATTTGTGGAAGAGCATCCAAAAACTCCCAACCATTCATAACGGGCATATTCAAATCCAAGAAGATAATGTCTACACTTTGTCCTTTCAGAAAATTGATCGCTTCTTCCCCATTCATTGCTTTAAAGATTTCAACCTTATCGCTTTCTTTCTTTATAGCTAATTCTGCTAAAGTCAGAAAAATAGGGTCGTCATCAACCAACAATATTTTGTTTAGATCATGCATTAAAAAATACCTTGAACTTGGTCCCTTTGTTTAATTCGCTTTCTACTTCAATGCGACCATTGATTGCTTCAACTTGCTGCTTAGTCATATAGAGTCCCATGCCGTGCCCACTCTCTTCATCAGCATGAAATCTTGACCCAAGTTGAAACATTTTACTTCCGTAACGCTCCAGATCTATACCCCTGCCTTGGTCTGCCACCGTTAAAAGTACTTCTTTTGATTCTTTTTTTGCACAAATTTTTATTTTTCGTCGATCCTTAGTCACTCCGTACTTCATAGCATTGGTGATTAAGTTGTGAAGAATGCTCTGCAGGTATGCCGGTAAGATCCTTAAAGTCAGATCCTCAGGCACATCTAATTCCAACTCTATTTGCTTATCTAAGGCCGCTTTTTTATTTAGAATGATGATATCACCAATTACTTCTCTTAGGTTAATCTCCTTTTTATCCAGCTTAGAAATATCTTTTTCAAAATTTAAAAGATCGTTAATGGCGTCTATCGCTAAGTTCAATTTCAGCGCTGTGGCTTTAAGCATCTCAAAATACTGCTTGTTGCCCGGATCATCCTCAATGATTGCCAACAGCCCTACCAAGTTTGCAACAGAAGATCTAAAATTATGAGAGGTGATGTATGAAAAATCTTTGAGACGTTGATTTTGCTCAATCGTCTTGCTAAACAGCTTGTGAAGTTCACGCTCATTTTGAGTTCTGATTCTGATGTTCACCAGCATTTCAGAAAACAACTCAAGTAGAATTACTTCTTTTTCAGACGCCTGGTGATGTCTTTTTACTCGATCGAAGCCCACAAATCCCACACATTCCTTACCATGTATCATTGGCATTGTCATGAGACTTTTAATATTCTGACTTTCCAGAAGTTCTTTGAAATCAGCCCTACTTACATTTCTAACATCATCTACAATGAGCGGCTTCCCTTTTAGATGTGCTTCTACCAACTCGGGCATCATATCTAATGGTAGATTTTGATTGTTATGAATTTCGGGTTCGACTCCTTTGCCACACCATTCAAAGGTATTATTACAAAGGCCTTTCTCCATATCAAAATCAAAGACATAGCATCGATCAGCACCAACAAATTCTCCCAATTCTTTAAGAGAATCGTTTATGGCTTGCTCTACTTCTGCTAAGGGTAAATCAATGTACTTTGTAGAGAGATTGATAAGTATACGCTGCATTTCTGCATGCTTGATCAATGATTGCTCAGCCTCTTTCTCTTTACTTACATTTCTGATGGCACCATCAAAATATACCTTACCATCAACTCCTGTTACTTTTATTGAATTGAGCAAACCCCAAAATGTACTTCCATCTTTGCGTCGAAACTCAACTTCTTTGTTTTCAATAGATCCTTTATTGATTACTTCTTCACCAACATCGGCTCTTTGCGCCGGATTTTTATAGAGGTCGGAAGGATCTAGCTCCATTACTTCTTGAATAGAAGCATATCCAAACATCTTGGCAAACTCATCATTGGCATAAATGATTCCCATCTTGTTTTCGCTTCGATAGATGGCCTCATTTATGTTTCTATTGATACTTTCCAACAGCTGCTCCCTGTGACGTATTCTGTCCAGAAATTCTTTCTCTTTTGTAACGTCTCGAATAGCTCCATCCCAGAAGACGTTCCCACTTTCATCTTTATGCATTATCGTACTCACCAGTCCAACAAACTCGGTATTATCTTTTCTTTTAAAAACTACCTCTTCATTCTCGTACGATTGATCATCATTCAATTTTTTAATCAATCGCGATCGATCCATAGGATCTTTATACATGTTTGATATGTTGCGCGACTTAACTTCATCTTCTGAAGAAAATCCAAAAATTTTCACGAAAGCATTGTTAACGTAAATCAGCCCATCTTTATCGCTTCGAAAGACTGCTTCAGATATATTCTGGTTTACTGACTCCAGAAGTTGATTAAAATTCATAGTTCGCGCCGCGAAATTAGTTGGTTGTCGTAAATTATTTTAATCGGTAATCGAAGATTACTCCTTTATCATCGTAAAATCTCCATTTACCCTAACTTCCTCATAACTAACCTTGAAAATTGGATTTCTGGCATAATTTAGGATGCCCATAGCTCCATTTTTAGATACTAAAACCTTGTCTCCAAAGTCTTCTAGATAATCGAATGAAGGCCTGAAAATAAAGCTTCCGCTAGCATCAACTAACCCATATCGTTCATCAATATCTTGCACAAGATAACTACCAGTTTCTAATCTGAGAATTGATTTCCAGTTTAGTTCTAAAACCTCATTCCCATTTTCATCTATTAGGCCATACTTATCTCCCAATTTAACAATAGCTCTACCGCTATTAAATGCTGTCACATGTTGATAATAGGGCTGAATTCTAATTTGTTCTTCCTTATTAATAAAACCCCATTTACCTCTAAGTTTTATTGGTGCTAAGCCTTCATGAAAGGGTCTGGCATCATCATATCTATTGCTTATTCTTAATCTCCCTTGTAAATCCACAAACCCATATCTCCCTTCCTTTTTTACCACGAAATAGTCTTCACCAAAGCCTTTCACTTCTTGATAAAATTCTTCGGGCTTCAGTACTTCTTTACCTGTTTCATTTAATAAAGAAACATATGCATCCTTTATTAATTCTAGGTGTCCAGACCAAAGCCTTATTGTATCATACTCAGGCATGATTATTTGTTCTCCGTAAGAATTGAGCAACCCATACTTGGCACTATCACCTTGAATTAGGGTATACGAGTCCAATTCCGATACTGGCTTAGAAATAGTTTTGAATAGAAAATTTTCTTGATTAAACACTGAATAGCCTAGCCCTCTTCTTCCAAACAACAGCTTACCCATTGTTATTATTTCATTGTATTCAGAGCGTATCACCCAAGTTTGTTCTGAATTTAGAACACCCCATCTATTTAGGTATGATACGATGTAATCTTTACCTGAAAGAAAAATACTATCGTACTTATATGTAACCATGCCTTTATCGCTGATATTCAAAATACCCCAATGTCCATTCCTTTTGACTAGAAATTGTCCCTTGGCACCTTGTCTTAAGTCCTGCAGCGGTAGTCTGTTTTCTTTATTTCCCTTACTATCAACCAAGTGCCATCCTTTATCATCAAGACAACCATAGTGATCATCTATGCTACGAATTGAGTCATAACCTCCGGTGACATTCTTGCCAATTTTATCCAAAACTTGCCACCTCCTTGTTTTTGAATTCTGGACAATCATTTGACTCCCTGAAACTTCTTTAAGAATAAGCTCGTGATTTTTTAAAAGTGTTTCGTTTTCAAGAAGCAAATGATGTGCGCCATTTAAGTAGGCGATTAACCAACCATTTTCACCAACTGCAATGGAATCACACCGCCATTCTAAAAGCAGCTCCTCTTTTTTATAAATCGACCATTTCGGAAAAGAGAGAACAATTAATTCAGAGCCTTCAAACTTGATGTCTTTGTATTCAAAATCATAAACAACAACTCCGGATTTATCCAAATACCCTGCGTAACCATCTCTATATAGAATCCAACCATCACTATAGTTAAGTGAGTCGATATCAAGCTGTAGTTGTCTGCCGGTTGGCCTATAAATATCAATTTTACCTCCGATCTGACTTGCGATTAGCAAGCTATTTTCCTCGACAACACCGACATATTTAGTTGGAACTATAAGTTTATTTTCAAATGAGGCTACTCCAAACTGTTGCCTAATCCCATCAAAATCACTCACCAACCAATTAGCCCCCATTGGGTCGATAGAAAAATAATTGAAGCTAATAATGGTCTTTCCTCTCTCATCAAGAATACCATGAAATAATCGATTGCTAAATCGCCCCTTAATTGAAGCTTTGAAATAATTAACAGAAATAGGAACAATAGTGTAGAACTTTTGACCTGTAAGGGATTTATTTCTAACTGTTATTAGCCCCCAAAGATTATCTCTTTTGTATCCAATAACTCCATTAAAGACCTCACTGGAGCCGTCAGACCATCCCAATTTTTCATATACAGCAGGTACTGTAACATTTCCAGTTTCATCTTTGATACCAAAGTATCCGTCTTTTTCAAAAACGGTGAATTCATCTGCATTTGCAGCAAATGAGAAAACAAAAAAAAGTGTAAAAATGAGGTATCGCATATTCCCGCGAGCAAATATAAAAGCGGGACTATTTTTTTTCTACTTCCTCGGACTCGAGATTAAACAGGTCATTTAAAACACCTACAAGTGTCTCTGCTTCGCCTCGCTTGCATGCAGCTTTAAGTTGGAGCACTGGCAACTTAATAACTTTTTGAATCATGCTTTTTGTCACGACCTCAAGAAGCTCCATCTCCTTATCTGACAATTTTTTATGTCTCGCCAGTTCTTCTTTTCTAATTTGATCTAGCGTACTCTTTAGTCTTTGAATGGTAGGAGATACGCCCATCTCACTTTTCCAACTATTAAATCCTAAGAGCTCTTCTTCAACAATTTGCTGGGCACTTGGTATGGCTTGCTCTCTTAACTTCCTTGCCTTTTCGGTTCGTTCCGAAAGTTGATCAACGTTGTAAAGCGATATGCCAGGCACTACTTCCAAATCATCATTCATGCTTCGCGGTACCGATAAGTCAATGAGCAACTTATGCAGAACTTCTGTTCCAAAGTTGGATGCAGATATAATTGGAGATGCAGTAGAAACTGCAGAAATGATCACGTCATTTTCAGACAATGCTTGATTCAAGTCCGAAAAGTCAAGTACTTTAATATTTTTTCCGTTGGCTAATTTTTCTGCTTTAGACTTTGTCCGATTAACCAATGTTATTGATGCTTCAATCCCGTCAAGATTTTCAAGAACATTTTGCCCGATTTCCCCTAAACCGATCAAGGCTATTCGAGGATCTTCAATATTACCAACAAACCCTTTAATTAGATCAACCGCGACAGATGCTACTGAAGCCGTTCCGTCTTGTAGTCTTGTTTCTTGAACTACTCTTTTGTTTGCAAAGAATATGGTGTGCATCAGTCTATGCAAATGGGGCCCGGCAAGTTCAAGATCAGCACTTTGCTGGTACGCTCGTTTTACCTGATTGCTTATCTGAATATCACCCAATACTTGAGATTCTAAACCAAGAGATACATTAAACAGGTGCTTTGATGCAGCCTCACTGTCATAGAAGTTAAAATATTCAGACAGCTGTTCGGAGGATATTGCTCTAAATGAAGCGATTAATTTGATGATTTCATCAAGGATTTCATTAGAAGAAGTATAATAGAGTTCTGTTCTATTACAAGTAGATATCAAAAGTGCTTCTTCAATAGCAAATGTCTCTTTTAGCTTAGTCATGAATAGACTAGCTTCAGCATCGCTAAATGCCACTTTCTCTCGCACTTCTATGGGTGCGGTTTTATATGATAACCCTAATGCCTTAAATCCTTCCATCTCAATCAAATAGAATGGCAAAAATAACAGTGGCTTGCGTATATTGGTTGTGATAAAAATCAGCTATTTCTTATTTAGAATCGTTTTAAATAATGTTGAAATACCTAATCAACGTAATCTCGCAAGGACTCAGCTTTACAAAAACTGAATCAAGAGGTACGTTGGTACTGATTTTAATCATTTCAATTGTGCTCATTGGTTCTAAAGCACGTATTTCCTATTTACGGAACCAGCCAGCTATTCCAGCCGATACCATAACGAGCGAATGGGCAAAAACGGTTGCCTCGCGTATTTCGCTAAAAGAGGAATTAGCCAAAACCTTCGATGAACAAGACAATAATATCTACGAAAGAAAAAAGGAGGTCGAAGAAATACCCGTAAAAATTGCCTCTTTAGACTCAAGACCAATAAAGAAAATAGAAGTAAAGCCTTTGGATCTTAATGTAGCGACAGCAGAAGAATTGCAGCTCGTTAAGGGAATTGGTCCTAAATTTTCTGAACGGATCATTAAATACAGGGACTTACTTGGCGGATTTGCCGATACTATCCAGTTGAAAGAAGTATATGGATTGCCAAGCGAAACAATTTTCAAACTTCTTCAAAGATTTAGTATAGAGTCAGAAGTTAAATCCATTAACCTCAATCAAGATTCAATTAAAGTATTGGCAAAACATCCCTACATATCATATGATATGGCTCGCGTAATAATTAATTATCGGAAGCAGCACGGAGATTTAGATTCGGTAGATGACCTTAAAAAAATAAAAGCCATAGATGACAGTTCTTTCTTGAGATTAAAGCCATATTTGAAATAAGGCATGCAAAAAATTCTCAAGTCATATCTTCGAAGGTTAAGCAATCTATCTGGCAACAATAGATCATTACTTCTATTAAGGCTGCTCAAGGATCAGTTTATTGACATTCATGATTTCGACTATGCAGAAAATGAAGCAAGCTTTGAAATAATCAAAAATCTGATTGAACAAAAACAGAGAATACCCTTATGCAGTGAAGTGGATAGTCGAAGTAGATCTGCCAATGAGCTTAGTAAAAGGCTCAAAAAAATTAAACGAATTGAAAGATTCATATTCGAAGAACGAGGGGCAAAAGATTTATATATAGGTTGGCCATTTATCAAAGGAAAATTTAACGACGAAACGTTGGTGAGATGTCCGTTAATGTTTTTTCCTGTAGCAATTGAAAAAGAAGGGAATGACTGGTTCTTATCAAGAAGAGATGATGTGAATATCACCCTCAACAAAACCTTTCTTCTAGCCTATTCATACTACAATCAGATAGCATTGGATGAGGAGTTGATTGAAACTGTAATTGACGACTATGATCGTGATTCAACAGTATTTAGAACTCAACTTTACGAACTACTTAAGAAAAGTGGCGTCGAATTAAACTTCAATCAAGAAAACTTTGCGGATGAATTAAAGCCGTTTACCGATCTAAAAAAATCTCAACTGGAATCAGGAGAAAGTACCGGATCGCTAAAAATGTTTCCCCAAGCAGTACTAGGTATATTTCCTCAGTCTGGGTCTTACCTTGTGCCCGATTACGTAAAGCTGCTTGAAGATCAAGAAGATACGGATTTAGAGGAATTTTTTGTAAAGAAAGTAAAGAAAGAGAACGAAAATCAACTAGCTCTATTCGATCGAGTAAATGAAGAAAATACATTTACTCCTTTTCCGCTTGATGCCTATCAAGAGCATGCCTTAAAGGAGATAAAGAAGGGCAATTCACTTGTAGTCCAAGGCCCTCCCGGGACTGGTAAATCTCAGCTTATTAGCAACCTAATCTGTGATTTCATCGCAAGGGGAAAAAATGTCTTACTGGTCTGTCAAAAGAGAGCTGCACTCGATGTTGTTTATGAACGGTTGGAAGAAAAAGAAATGCACGACTTTGTTGCTCTCGTGCATGATTTTAAAAATGACAGAAAACCTATTTATGAACAAATCGACCAACAGATTGAGTCGGTTGAAGTTTATGAAAAAAAGAACAACAGTCTTGATGCGATACAGCTAGAGCGGGGATTTCTTCAGGCAAGTCGACGAATCGACCAGATTGTTGAAGAATTACAAGAATTTAGAGAAGCACTTTTTGATGAGACCGAATGTGGTAAATCAGCTAAGGAACTATACCTAACAAGTAGTCCTGATTCACCTAGCTTTAGTATGAACCTGGAATATCGATCTTTTCATTTTAGTGACTTAGCTGATATTCTAAGAAATTTTAATGACTACCTGGGATACTTTGACAAGTTTGAGAAGCGCACTCATTTTTGGGCTAAGGGACCATCCTTTGCTAAATTCAACACTAAAGATCTTCTAGAATTGAAGAAAGTACTATATGAGGTACCTTCATTCAATGAGATGCTGATTGGAAATTCGAAAGAATTCTGCTCACAGCCTATAGATTTTGAAACTGGCGAATATCTATCCAATAAACTTCCGGAACTCCTGGAGCTTGTTGAGGGACTGAAAGAGTCTGTCGTCTATAAAGTATATCAGCAACTACATGCAGACAAGCCTACAAAAGACCTCAATTGGCTTTCGCAAACAGAACGTACCATGATGGCTTGCTTCAGAGGAGTAGGGCTAGAAAGTACATTACAATCTGAAAATTTGGGCAGGTTCCAAGAGGTTTTACGATCCGCAATGCGCGCTCGTAAGAATCCATTCAGTTGGATAAAGTGGAGACTCTTTTCAAAAGAAAAGACCTTTTTGAAAAGAGTCATGGTTGCCAATGATCTTAAAAGCAACAAACGTGGATTCAATCTTCTGGTAGCTCGTATTGACAATAGACTAAATTTTGAACATTCCGTATCGCTAATTCAGGATAATTCCTGGCTACACAACTTCCCCTCTAGCTTTAGAAAAATTGATTTGCAAGATTGGTTCTATTGGCAGAAGATGGGGCTGAATATGTTCGCTGTTGCACAAACCATTCGATCACTAAACGAATATCTAGCGATCGGTAAGCTGGAGCATAAAAACTATCATAAGCGGTTGGAGCAACTTGTGACATTAGCACAAAAGGTTCCACAACAATTAGCACTTTGGGGCAGGTATATCAATATTCATCAGATCAGAGCGATTATCCTCAAAAAAGAAGATCCTCATCGACTAGAAAAACTTCTGAAAAAGGACTTTGATGCCATTTGTGAATACCACAAGCTAAAGGCGAGTCTTACATCGGAAGAAATTAAAGTTCTGGACGAAATAACTAGCAGCAATTCTTCATCAATAGACGAAAGCCTGGAGCTATTCAGAAATAGCCTTTCTTTAGCATGGATAGATCATATTGAATCTAAATATCCAGATCTAAGAAGTGTTTCATCTGGCAAACTTGATTCGTTAACTTCAGAACTTCGTGATCAAATTGAAGCTAAGAGGCAGGCCAGCAAGGAAATTGCGCATCGGGCGCACAACAAGGGCTGATTTTTCCTGTTGCTGAAATCCAGAGAGAAAACGTACGAAAACATAGAATACAATCGGCTAAAGAATAGGGTTACTTATCGAGACCTTCAGCATCAAGTAACTAAAAAAAGGAGGATATGGCCCATTAGAAAGGTCATTTCAGAATTTTCCGATGAGCTTTTCACGCTTTTGCCATGTTGGATGTGCTCCCCTGAGAGCGCATCTGCTATTTTTCCAATGAGAGAAAACTTTGACCTTGTCATTTTTGATGAAGCCTCGCAGTGTTTTGCAGAACGCGGTATTCCTGCTATGTATAGAGGCCGTCAAATTGTAGTCACGGGTGACAGCATGCAGCTCCAACCTAGTGACCTCTATCGTGTCCGGTGGGAAGAGGACGACGACAGCTCTCCAGAACTCGCTATTGATTCGCTCTTAGATCTTACGAAGCACTATCTGCCTGAAGTTAGTCTATCGGGACATTACCGAAGCAAGTCACTAGAGTTAATAGACTTTTCAAACCAGCATTTTTATAAAGGCAAGCTTCGTTTGCTTCCAGATTATGATTACGCGAATACTAAAGAACCGGCCATTGAATATATCCAAGCTCAAGGTATATGGGATGATGGTGTAAACGAGATAGAAGCCAATGAGGTAGTGAATCGAGCCTTGAATTTGATAAAGAAAAGTCCCGAAAAAGAAGTTGGAATCGTAACATTCAACTATAAGCAACAAGGTTTAATTCTGGATTTATTGGAAGATAAATCCAGTGAAAAAAACATCCTCATCCCTGATTCTCTTTTCGTTAAAAACATTGAAAATGTTCAAGGAGATGAGCGTGATATCATCATTTTCAGCGTTGGATATGCACCTGACAAGAAAGGCAAATTAAAACTTCAATTTGGCAGCCTTAACGCCCAAGGTGGAGAAAATAGGCTAAATGTTGCTGTTACTAGAGCAAGAGAAAAGGTACTCATAGTTAGTAGCATCTTACCTCAATTGCTTAAAACTGAAGACACCAAGAATGAAGGTCCCAAGCTATTAAAAAAATATCTTGAATATGCCTGGGAGGTAAGCATTGGAAAATGGAAACCTCATATTCCAGCGTTTGATGAACATCACGTTGACTGGTTTCTAAGAAACCGTATTCAAGAAAAAGCATTTCATGAATTTGAAGGATTTAAACTAGCTAAAGAACTACCTTTTGCAGATTTATCTGTAAAGAAGAATAAGACATATACTGGCTTAATTCTTACTGATGATGAACGTTATTATCAAGCACTCTCTCCGAAACAGATATATGCTTTTCAGCATTTTCATTTGATCATGAAAAATTGGCCTCATGAGCGATTCCATAGTCGTGAATTTTGGATTGATCCTGAAGCGACCAAAGAGAAGATGAGAAAGTTTTTATTTGCCAATAATTGACCCATCATGAAAAAGCATCAAATCGTCTTACTTATTATACTCATAAACGCCTTCGTCTTTTTGACATTCATACTAGCCTGGTTGGGTTTTGGTAAATATGAAAATGATCATAATGCACTTTATCTCATCCTGGGACTGTCGTACGTCATCCCAATCGTATTATTAAGCACTTTTATCATTAGAAATAATGAATTGAGCTCGAATCAAAAGGGTGTATGGTTTACTTATGTGCTATGCACCGGCTTTATTGGATCTTTACATTTTTATCAACGATACCAGGATCTAATAAATAACATAAGCCTGGAACTAGACACTAAGATGAAACAAGGGCCAAGCACTCTGACAGAGTTCGAACACAAAAAATAACCCCATCCTTTCGGATGGGGTCAAAAGTTACTCTGATTTGAAAAGCGTAGGTTTTATTGTGAGCATTGTCCACCCCCAATAGGTCATTTTATCAGGATCACCTGCTTTGATCAATCCCATTGTTTCATTGGGATTTAATGCTGATAATCCAATTTTAAGATTCACGTCTTTATCGAGCTTGCTGTTGAATACCAAATCAATTTCAGTACCTAAGAACGAATCAGCCTCGGATGTCGCTGACTCCATAATTGTAGCCTGAGAGCTGAAATAATGCAGGTGAGTAATCAGATTACTCTTATCTGAAAGCTTGAAATTGGCCTTTAAGAAGATGTCCATCAAACCGACATTTCCACTAGGATTACCTACATAGAAATAATCCATGAATCCGTAGAATTTATGATTCGTGCCAAAAAGTGGATTAAAGGCATTGTTTTCAGTAGCATCAGAGTCACTTCCACTTAAGTAATCTACCCCTCCTGTCAGAGATGTGGAACCAAGCTTAGTACCTAAGGCAACTGAAAACATATATGCGTTTATGTCATTGCTCGCTGCGTCTTCGCCAAATTGATAGTATCCTTCTACTTCGGCATTCAAACCACCAAAATTATGCTTCCAGTATGGTCCAACTGTGAATTGGAAATTTTGGGTGCTATCGGCAACTTGGTATCCCGTGCTTAATACAAGAAAAGAGAAATTACCCCCGTCGTACTTGGAATTGAGCCAAGCATATTGCATCGTTTTGTAATTGTTCACACCATTGTAGAATGTGGTAAATAACCTTGCAGGTTCAGCATTGCTATTCACAGTCTCTTGATTGAATGCCGCTCCAATATGCAGTTTAAAACCACTTTCGCTTTCGTATTCATATTTCACAAGATCATGACTTCTACTCTGTTGAGCCCACGCCAAATCTCCAAGTATCCTTGCATTGTCATAGTTTAGATGCATTCTTCCGACCTTAATGGCCGAACTCTCGCCAAGTTTATAACCAGCCCAGGCCTCATTAAAATTGATAAGTGCATTATCAGATTTATAGATTTGACTTGTCCCGCCCCAAAATCTCACATCTTGTAGTGACAATTTGAACATGAGTCGATCTTTTTTAAAATCAATACCAAGTCTGGTCCTTTGTTCTACAAAAAATGCAGCATCTAAACCATCTCGCTTTAGGGTTTTAAATCCATCTCTATACTCTGCTCTCGGGCGCACTTCACCAGTAATGGTAAGCTGTGCAGTACCGGTAAATAGCAAGCACACAAAAAATAGATTTAATAGTATTTTAATATTCTTCATAATTCTAATTTTATTCTAGACCTATCACCATATAGGCTTCATAGGATTTCCATTTAATAGGTATCACAAATACGGGAACATTCTCAGGGAACTTCAAATTGTTAGGCTTGCCTTGGAAAACAATAGGTACAGATATCATAAAATCTTGACCGAAAGTTTCTCTCACATTACCAGCTATTACATTGGAAACCTCCCCTGCCATATCAAGTGCTCGTTCATCTGTGATATCATCGAGTTTTGTGAATATCCTTAGTAGATCTTCAAATATTTGACGCTCACCAGAAAAATATACAATCCCCTTTCTGTTACCAGAAATACCAATCATCCCAGTAAATTCTTTCAACACAATTTCATTTGGCTCCTTCACATAAGGCACCCCTGTCTCCGAACCCGGAACATCTGAAGCATTTTTCACTTTATTCAGATGCCCGAAGTATTTATGGACAGCTCCTATAAAAAGCTTACATGTGGTATCAAAATCTTCTTTGCTTACAGTATTCATTTATTACTTCTTTTTATTAGGTGTCAAATTAATTCTCCAGTATCTCATCAAATCCTTCTTTTAGTTCATCGGGATCCACCGGTTTCAAAAAGAAACCAACTGCTCCTTTGTCTATAGCCTGTAGTCCGGTGTATTTATCTGCTAGTGCAGTTACAATCATTACATTGGCTTCAGGATGAACCTCCATAATCTTATCAAGACATTCTAGTCCGTCCATTTCTGGCATAGTTATGTCCAAAGTGACAATATCAGGTTTTTTCTCTCTTACAATCTCTATTGCCTCTTTTCCGTTAGAGGCCGTACCTATAATGTCTAATCCATAGTCACTAAGGTACTCTTCGATGGTGTCTCTCATCACCATCGAGTCATCTACAATAAGTAAAGTCATTGGTTACGCTGTTAATTCGGTTAATCTAATTTTGCTCTCGATTGGGAATTCCATTTCTATCGAGAATCCTTTGCCGGTTTCGGACTTTATGTTGAAGGTTGCTTCATGCCTGTCAATCAGACTTTTCACTAATGACATACCTTGCCCTCTACCACTCAATCCTTTTCGATCGTTTGTGGACAAGCCGTCGCTGAAAATCAATTCATAAGCATAGGCATCTCCTATTTCGCGTTTTCTATCAGGATCAAAAACGCCCATTTCACGAGCATGATCAAAGACTTTGGTAGTATCAATTCCGCTTCCATCATCTTCATACTTGAGCTTTATGTCATCTGAATCAGAATCAAAAGACACTTTTATTGAACCTAAGCCTGGTTTTCCATTTTGCTCGCGGGACTCTACATCTTCGAGACCATGAGCATAGGTATTCCTGATTAGCTGTATTACAATATCATTGATAGGAATTCTCAGGTGATCTGGAATAATGATATTGTCATTGTTGATGATTCGAAGCCTTGATTCTTTATTCGTTGTATCATTCAATTTTTGAACTATTTTCTCAAATGAATGCTCCAATGTCATATTTGCAGACACGCTTAAATCGCTTTCTTTATTGGACTGATAGATACTTGCAATTCTTCTGAGCATTCTACCCATATCCATCATACTGAATTGGATTTCCTTAATCTCATAGAGTACCTTGATAAAGTCCTCTCCATCTATGTCTTTATTTCTTAATTGGATCAACTGCTCCTCGACATCATTGAATTTACTTTCTATCAGGTCAAAATCTATAAGACCTGCATTCCCCTTCAAATTGTGAATGATGTTGAAGGTATAGATTACCAACTCTTTAAAGTTTGTACCCTTGTACTCCTCGAAAGATTTGTTGATGTCTTCAATTGCATCGTGTGCTCGATCCAAAAACTCTTGCAGAGAAACCGGATCCATTTTAATGATATTCAAAAGTTGATCCGTCTCTATCTTATTCTTCTTTTGATTGGCTTCGATCTGCTTTCTAAGTAATACCTCTGAAGTTTCATCTTTTGATGTTACCATTACCTCTCGAATCGTTCCATTTTCACCCTTGATCCGCTGGAAAGTAATCTTCAGATATTTAGCTTTTACATTCGAATCATTCACATTCTCATTCTCTCCATATATACTTACAGATTCTACAGGATTCAATCGATTAAGTACTCTATCCTTAATTTTCGGATTGAAAAGGTGTTTACTAAACACCTTTAATGCTTCCCTATCTCGTGGTAGTAATCTAGGGTTTACGAAATCCAAAAAGTTCTTTCCACCGACCTCTTCTTGTTCAAATATGTTCTCTGTAGACTTTGAGTATAAACTACTTATCTTGAGCTCACTGTCTATAAGGAAGAACCCTTCCGTCACGTTGGCAAATACAACCTCCGAAGTACGATAAATATTTTTATACATGTAGCGGGCCTTGTTACGCTCTAGCTTCAATTGTTCAGAAGCTTTTCTCACAGATCCCACCATTCGGTTCATTGTGTAAGCAAACTTTCCTAACTCATCCTTCGATTTGATGTTCACTCGTGCTCGCAATTCTCCTTTGGACACTCTGGTACTAAAAGCAGAAAGTTTGTTGATGTTTCCAAGTAGGTTAGAAAGTATTGCGACAAGCAACACTATGATCAATATTGCCATACCAGAGGTGGAAATTACCGTGGTGTTAAAGGCTGCAGATGCTTGACCTGCAAGTGACCTACTCGACCCTGCAATTTGCTGGGCAAGGTAATCCTCTACCGCTTTATACGCATTGATCTTAGCCGTAATCTGAGCAAACCAATATTGAGGATCTTCATCTAACTGTACGTTTCGAAAAAGCTTCTGCCTCATTCTTTCAACCTCCTCTACCTGAGGAATGCTCAACGTATTCTCATAAAAATCAATTGAACTTTCTTCTGAGTTTCTTACAAAAGACTCCAGGTAGGCGTTTTGTTCTGCCACTAGGTTATTAAACCACAAAAAACTCTCATCTGTCAGTTGACCAAGGACGAATCCCTGTGCCCCAAGTGCACGCTCGATACCTGCTCTCTCTTTAGACTTAAGGAAACTGGCATATGCTTCCGCTTGCGAGAACATTTCCACATTATTTAAATCTCTACCGAATTTTTCCACAATAGAGAGTGCCAGCGTATTTATCTCTGTATAAGCTCTAATTGCCTCATTTGGAGTTAGTTCCAAATTGTCAATCTTCAATCGCAAGGTTGGAATATCATTAATTAAAGCAATTAGTTTATTTACCTCATCGGCATGCGGCACCAGAATGGTTTTGTTATATGCATTGATTGTCGTACTAATCGTTGATAGCTGACCATCTGTTAGTTCACGCTGAGCTCTCAGAGATTCCCCGAATTGTTGACCACTACTGGATAAAAATCCTGAAGAGTTACCCCTTTCTTTCTGGATTTCGTGTGCAAGACCTCCAAGGTCAAGACTAACACCGATAGTTTCTTCAAGAACAGCCATTTCTTGCGATTCCTGATAACTGTCATTTGCAAAATTGAAGGCGAAATACCCCAATCCTATGAATATGGGTATCACAATTAAGAGCAGCTTAGCTCTTAGCGATAGGTTATTTAATAGGTTCATTTCTACTCACGGTTAATTGGTTGGTTAATCAATTGAATAGCAATGGGTGATTAAGTAGCTATATTATCAATTGATAATACTAAAGTAACATTAGCCCCTTTAGATTGTTTTGAGTTTAGGTGAATAGACCAAATTTCTAGTTAAAATAACCAATAAAAGAGATATAAATAAATGGGAATAAAAATATAAGAATATAAAAAGCGGATTATTCCTAATTTTCTACTGAAAAGTACAATTTATTATCAAATGATAATTATTGTTCAGAAAACTCAACTCTAGCACCCACAGACATTATAAATGGCAGTGTATCCCTCCGCATATATTGTTCAAATGACAATGAATATGATCCAGGGTTATCGAACTTGTAGTTCTCTTCTAGTGGAAATGAATGATCGAAGAGATCGCCAAGACCACTACCAAATGGTTCGCCCGTTTTAGGGTCAAAAAGATTCACTTGCTTCAGCTGTTGCTTCAAAACAGTCCCTGCAGAATCCGAGAGTGTATACTGAAAATAGAGGTTATAAAATGGGTAGGATGATGCATTGCGAAAAGATGCCTTCAAGTTGTAGGACCTTTCTACATCCTGAATATCGAACTTAAATGTTTGTACGGAATCTAGATGCCAAAACGCTTCTTCCATGTCATAGAAATCCTCATAAACTCTATTTGAATCACATGAAGTAAATACAACTACAGATAAGAATAGTATTAGATATCTCATATCAGGAGTTCTCGGTCTTTTTGTTCTGCGTTTTTTTTCCACGAAACTTATTTCGTTTTTTCTTTTTCTTCTTTTTGTTTTTCCCACTGAATTTCCTATCCATAGCTTCTAAGTCGCTATTGATAGATGATGTATCAACAGGATCAATATCGACTTCATTTTCAGCGAGTGAGGCAGGCTTTTTGCCTTTTTTATTCAGTGCTTGGATCTCTTTCACTCTACTCACACCTACCGCATGCCAATTGTTATCATCGTCATACCCAAACCACATAATCTTTCGAAAGATATCGGTCTTTTGCAGCTTCGCGCTCCCGCGTTGTGTTTTCAGGGGGGCTTCCACTTCAGGGATATCTTCCAGAGCTTCCATGTAGGTATCAAGCTCGTAGTTGAGACAGCATTTAAGTCTGCCGCATTGTCCAGAAAGCTTACTAGGATTCAGAGATAAGTTTTGATATCTGGCTGCTGAGGTGGTAACGTTTTTAAAGTTTGTCAGCCAGGTAGAACAGCATAATTCTCTTCCACAAACTCCAAGTCCACCAATACGTCCTGCTTCTTGCCTAACGCTGATTTGACGCATTTCTACTCGGATCTTGAATTCTCCCGCTAACGTCTTGATTAATTCTCTAAAATCAACTCTTCCATCAGCAGAGTAAAAGAAGGTGGCTTTCGTGCCATCGGCCTGAAACTCTACATCGGTGAGCTTCATCTCCAACTTGGTAGTTTGAATGATTTCTTTGGTGCGGTACATGACCGATTCTTCGCGATTTCGAGCTTCTTCCCATCTCTCCAAATCCCTCGAAGAAGCTTTACGATAGATGTCGCGTACGTCATCATCTTTTACCCCCTTCTTATTCATCTGGAGCCTTACCAACTCACCCATCAAGGAGATATATCCGATGTGATGACCATTTGGCACATCTACGACGATGGGATCTCCGGTGACTACATCCAGTTTTTTAGTATTTCGAAAGAATTCTTTTCTTCCATTTTTAAATCGAACCTCAACAACATCAAATCGATGCATTGCAGGAACATCCATATTTGAAAGCCAATCAAAGACATTGAGTTTATTGCATCCACCTGAGCTGCAATGGCCGTTATTCTTGCATCCGGCCGAACCACTAGTACCACAACTTGCACATCCCATATTTCTGTAATCTAATGGATATCTTCAAGGAAAGTGAACTTAAATACTATTGACCTAATTCTTTGAGATCAAAACCG
>CAZWLS010000018.1:23161-26050 GCA_964634415.1 uncultured Roseivirgaceae bacterium
TTGCCTTCCCAGTTTACTTCTTGACCTCCGGCATATGATTTACTTAAAGCCTCACCTAAGTTTTTACCGAGTCCTGTTAGGGCTATAACTCTACCCCCATTCGTAATCAGCTTGCCATCTTGCTTTTTAGTACCAGCATGAAATGGCAATACCGTATTGATATTACCAATAGTAATCTCATGTCCTTTTTCATAGAATTCAGGATACCCGCGGCTTACATACATCACTGTCGATGCTGTAAATCTTTCATATTCTATTTCAGTGTCAATTAAATCTTTGTTTGCTGCTGCAATCAATAATTCAAGGAAGTCAGTTTTTATTCTTGGCAGAACAACCTCCGTTTCGGGATCACCCATTCGCACGTTATACTCAATGACATAAGGATCTCCACCAACATTTATCAGACCAAAAAATATGAATCCACAATAGTCTATTTTCTCTTTCTTGAGGCCTTCAACGGTAGGCTTAATGATGGTTTTATTTACCTTTTCTTTAAATGCACGATCGGCAAATAGCACTGGTGATACCGCGCCCATTCCTCCTGTATTTAACCCAGTATCTCGCTCTCCAATACGTTTATAATCTTTGGCCTCGGGTAAGATTCGATAGTCTTTCCCATCTGTTATTACAAAGAACGACACTTCAATTCCTTTCAAAAACTGTTCAAGCAGTACCTTTTCGCTCGCAGCACCGAATTTTCCATCAATCAATTCTCTAAGTGATTTTCTAGCTTCTTCTAACTCCTCGGTTATGATAACACCTTTGCCTCCGGCTAGTCCATCAGCCTTCAAAACATATGGAGGATCTAGTCGCTCCATATATTTAATGGTTTCTTCTAGATTTTCTTTCGTAACTGTCCGTGCCTCTGCCGTAGGAATTTTATACTTCTTCATAAATTCCTTAGCATATTCTTTGCTCCCCTCCAACATTGCACCTTTCGCAGAAGGTCCAATTATCATCAACTTTTTAAAGGCTTTGTTCTTCCTCAAATGATCAACAATGCCATTTACAAGCGGATCTTCAGGCCCGACGATAAGCATATCTATTTTATGCTCTTTTAAGGCTTCCTCAACTTTTTCAAAGTTTTTAGGATCTAGGTCAAGGTTTGTCCCTACTTTATCTGTTCCTCCATTACCTGGCGCAATAAAAATTTCACCACATTTGGGACTCTGCTTTACCTTCCAAGCGATGGCATGCTCTCTTCCGCCTGACCCGAGGATTAAAATGTTCATAGGTTATGGTTTTTGAAATTGGTGGCTAAGTTCTTGGTATTCGTTGTTATTTCAAAGAGAATAATAGGCGTTAATTAGTGCGCGTACTCTGACATAAATTTCACCCTCATTAGTCGGACCTCATCCTCTGAATAATACTCTCCCAATTCTTCCATAGCAACTACCAGTTCATCAGTTTCAGCATTTAGGAAGTAGTCATAAATATCATCTTGTCTATCATCATCTAATAGCTGATCGATATAATAATCTATGTTGAGTTTAGTTCCAGAATAACAAATGTTTTCAACTTCTGCTATTACATCTTCATACTTCATTCCTCGAGCTTCAGCGATCTCTTCGAAGTCCATCTTTTGATCGATGTGTTGGATGATATAAATTTTATTCTTGGACTTAGTTCCAGAAGTTTTGATCAATACATCGGATGCGGTAATGATGTCATTTTCCTCAATGTACTCTTCAATCATCTGAAGAAAAGGCTCACCAAACTTCTTGGCTTTACTTTCTCCCACTCCGACAATCTGCTTTAGATCATCCATTGTAGTTGGATAAACCGTACACATCTCCTCCATCGAAGGGTCACTAAAAATCACATACGGAGGTATATCTTCTTGGTGAGCAATATCTTTTCGTAGCTTCTTGAGCATCCCAAAAAGCGTTTTGTCATAGGCACTCACATTAACTGGAGCCTTATCCATTTCATCCTCATCGTCTCCATCAGCTGTATGCTCGTGATCTTTAGTAAGCATATGAGACTCCGGAGAAGCTAAGAATTTGCTTCCTTTTTTTGAGACTTTAAAAACCGCAGGATTTTCAATGTCTTTCTTCAAAAACTCGTGCAGTAGGGTTTGTCGAATTACTGATCGCCAAAAGTTTTCATCTTCACTAATCGATCCACCCTTACCAAAGACATCTAGTTTATCATGATCGTAGCTTCTAACATGTTGGGTCGCCTTTCCAATCAAAAGGGAAGCCAGGTGATTGATATCAAAACGCTCATTTGTTTGAATTACCGCGTTTATTACTAGCGTAATGATTTCTTTACCTTCAAACTTCTCTTTGGGGTGAACGCAATTATCACATTGCCTGCAATTTTCTTCTGTATACTCTTCTCCAAAATAGTGCAGTAACTGTTTTCTCCTACAAATGGCAGAATCAGCATAAGAAGCCATTTCCTCTAAAAGAAATCTTGCGTTTTCTCTCTCAGTGACTGCCTTATCCTTATTAAATTTTTCAAGCTTGAGGATATCATTATATGAATAGAACATTAGACAATCACTGTTTATCCCGTCTCGCCCTGCTCTACCTGTCTCCTGATAGTATCCTTCTATGGATTTAGGAGCGTCATAGTGTACTACGAATCGAACATCAGGCTTATCAATACCCATTCCGAAAGCGATTGTTGCCACTATTACATCTACATCTTCATTCAGAAATCCATCCTGATTTTTCATTCGCTCCTTAGCCTCCATTCCGGCATGATATGGAGCTGCATTGATATCGTTTACTTTTAAAAATTCAGCAATCTCTTCTACCTTCTTTCTACTCAGACAGTAAATGATTCCACTTGCGCCTTTATGGTTTTTTATAAACTTGATGAGCTGCTTTTTCGCATTTTGCTTAGGCCTAACTTCATAATAAAGGTTGGTTCTATTAAATG
>CAZWLS010000019.1:0-25927 GCA_964634415.1 uncultured Roseivirgaceae bacterium
TATTGATAATCGTAGCCCCGGAAGTAAAGTCTCCATCAGCGTCCTGCATTATTATGTAGTCCTCATCTCCATTTGGTAATGGAGGAAGTAGATCATTACTTATCGCAATACTAATTGTTCCCGGAGCACCCGTATTATCAAACCTCCACTCTCTCGCAGTTCGCTGAATACCAGAAACAGGTACTTCGCTTGTAGTCCAGTTAGAAACATCTCCATTATCGTGACCAAACAATACGTATTCACCATCGTCCAGATCGTCGGCATTGCTGATTGTCACAATACCGGCTCTCGCAGCCACGTGTTGGTTATTTGCATCAACTTGTCCAATACCTGCCACTTCAACTCCGTGAGATACTTCGAAATTGTAGAAGTCGTTTGTAATTGAAAGATTATACTTAGCAGCAAGATAGTTATTGATGATATTGCTTTGAGCGACATTAACATCCCTACTAAACATGATAACCTCTGCTATATCTCCTTGGAAAAATTCAGATCCATTCTTACCTAGATAGAAGTTATATGCAGTATGACCTGTAAAGCTTGGATTGGCATCATCACGATTTATTAAAACATCATTATTTCGATATACAAGGAATGTATCTGATGAAACGATATGAGTGAAAATGCTATGATTACCAGCCCATGCTGGCAAGAAAGTAGTAGAATAATTATCACCATCAAGATCAAACTCAGCATTTCCAGATCCATTTGGTAAAGATGCACTGAGGCTATTTCCATCAACCGTACCATTCTCGCTATTGTCAGTAGCATATGCATATGAGTCTTGATTGAGGTTATCTGTTTCTGCAACTATAAAGAATGACATCTCATTCCCTGGGAAACTTGCTGCTGAAAGGGTTCCTTCTGACACAAGTGCATCACTAACATTATTAAAGCTTATTTCTTTATGTCCATTTACTGCATTATCAACTACATCAGGCGCTGTACCAACCGGAACCATATCATAATCAATGCTGATGTTTTGTATGAGGTTATTCCAACTAGTAACACTACTTCCAGAGAATGAAACAGAGTCCGCTATTAACCATAATTTGAGAAGGTTCTCACCGAGCGCATTTTCAACGTCGCCAACCCCTCCTGGACCTTCAAAGCCTAAATCATCATTATCAGCAATTGTCACTTCATGCACATCAAAATCTGTTCTTAGAGAGCCATTTATTGGATTGGTTAATGTCAACTGAACTGTTTCTGGCGACTCAATATCTGCATCATCGATTGGCTGAAAGCTAATCGTAGTAGTAAGATCTCCAGCAGGTATTGTTGCTGTTCCACTTAGCGCGATATAGTCTGTACCTGCTACTGCATCTCCACCAGTAACTGCATAATCGACGCTAACATCATTTCCAGACTCAAGCCCTAGCTCCAGTGTGATAGCTACAACGCTTGTTCCTTCATTGGCAACAGATACTGTATCTACAAAGCCAATTTCGGGTCCATCATCATCATCTGTGATGGTGTAAGATTGTGTATTGGTAGCACCTAACTTAGCGTTTGATGAAGGATTTGAAAGTGAAATTTCTATCGTTTCATCTTGCTCATCAATTAAGTCATTAATAACTGGAAATTTGAATGTCGCACTTTGAGAACCTGCAGGAATGGTTAATACGCCTTGAACCAAAGTGTAATCCTCATTATTTGTTGCGCTACCTCCAGTAGCTGTATAAGTAACTTCTGTATCACTGATATTATCTATTGGATTTACTGCTACAGTAATCTCCAATTCTTCAGTTGTATTTTCAGCAATTAAACATGATCCGCCTGCTACTTCAGTTCCAACTGTATAGAAACTCGCCGGATCATCGTAGTTATTATACTCGGTAATTACTCTTGCCGTGCTTAGTAAACCATTATAAACACGAACCTCATCCATCTGACCATTAAATCTATTGGCAGTTTCACCAGACAAAGTTTCTCCACCAATTGCAGCACTACCCACATCAATTCCCCAGCCAGCAGTACCATTGGCGCCAGTTGCTCCCAGCACACCATCAGCATAAATAGTTCTGCTTCCAGCACCTGCTACACTTTCAACATCAATTACTCCTGCTACATAATGCCACCCTGTTGATGCGCTTACCCCAGAGCCATTGTAGTCAACAATTGTAGGTCCTGCTCCTCTACTGAACATTCTTACTCTACCTGTTGAATTACCATCGAAAAGAGAAAGTGCATATCCATTTGAGTTGTTATCATCATCGATAAAAACTCTTTGGCCACGCTCATTTGTTTCTGGATTTACAAAAGCTGATATACTAAAGTCAGTTTGAATATTAGGGAATGAAGCCAATTCAATAAAATCTCCAGCTCCATCGAAATTTCTACCATTTCCTATTTTACCTGCTACATCTGCAGTTCCATTATTCGTACCCCCATAACTATTAGGTGATGAATCTTTCACATCTCCATTTAGGTGCCAAACTCCATAATATTCAGACCATACAGTTGTTACTGAAGGGTCTTTGGTAATGTTGGCATTCCCGTACAACATAGATAATTCCGTATCATCATCATAATCTAATACTGGTATCTTAACCCAGGCGATATATTCCCCTGTGGTCTCGTCATAACTCTCTATTTCATGATCCAACCAAACCAATGAATCACGATATGTAAATGCAATATCGTATCCATTGCTACTTTGAACATTACCCCCATTGCCAGTTGAAGCTAGATCTGCATCAGTGAAGGAGATCAAAAGTGGGAAATTTGTAAGATCAGCTCCATCGGTATCATCCACTAATGTATTGTCAATAGTTATAGTCTTTGAAAATCCATAGTCGCAAGGGTTTCTAAATTCTATATCTCGATCATTGTCATCATCATTGATCGTATAGGTGAACACACCATTAGTTCCTAATATGGTACCGCTTGGTGCAGTACCCAATGTGATAATTATTGTCTCATCACTTTCAACAATAGATTCATCTAGTATTCCTAAATCAATTATCTCGGTTGTTCTTCCAGCGCTTATAACGAATGATCCACTAGTAGCTATTGAAAAATCTGTGACAGGTGTTGCTGTACCAGAAATAGTGTACGGAATAGTGATTTCAGAACCCGAGGCAACAGAAAGAGATAGAACAATTGTATTATTCGTGTTTTCGAAATCTTGAGTTGATGCACTTTCAAATTCTATCGTTCTCCTATGCGTTGCAATGGTGAAGTACGTACCTTGTTCTACAGCTACATTGTTTGCGACAAATACACCATCTACCAGGGTCATAGGATAAACGGTTGCTCCAGAATTAAATATCCCATCAGCATCTGTCAGTAATAAATACTCAGTATAATCTGCAGGTAGTGTAGGTAATTTATCACCATCTATTGCAATCGAAATTGTACCTGGATCACCAGTAATATCCGTTCTAAATTCGCGCTCAATTCTTTGAATATTGGTAAGATCTGAAGGTACATCGGTGGTTGTCCATACTGTGACATCCGTATTATCATGTCCGACAAATACGTACTCTCCATCCCCCAAATCGCTTGGGTTGGAAATAGTTAGCAAACTACTTTTAGCAGCATTGTGAAAATTAGAAGCATCTTCTTGACCAATCCCAACTACTTCAGTACTATGAGTCGTTTTGAATGAATAATAATCATTTTGATCTAGGGGAAGGTCATATTTCGCAGCAAGATAATTTTCCATTATGATTACTTGCGCACTGTTAAGCGGACTTGTAAACATGATGAATTCAAGAATATCTCCCTGGAAGTTTGTCGTTTGAGTCTGCCCGATGTTAAAGAAGTAATCCGTATGATCTAAGAAAGTATCTGTACCTGCATCGAAGTCCTCTTGTGAAGCATTTACTCTGGCAGTTTTTCCATTTATGGCACTAGCTGTATATGAAAAGATGGTATACTCACCTACCCAAGCCGGGTCATAATTAAACTGTGATCGTCCATCAGTCCCGCAGCAATTTCCAATATCAAAGTAGACCTGGCTACTCCATGGCAAATGGGCTGAAAAGCGATTCCCTGCTAGACCGCCACCTTGTGTGGTTGATGTGCCATAGGTATTTGATTGTTGTGTCAGGTTATCATGTCTGGTTACAATAAACGTTGAAGCTTCATTGTATGGAAAATAGGAGGCGCTCAGTCTTGTAGCCGTAGAGAGAACATCATTAACATTAGCAAAACTGATTTCTGCATGCCCATTTTTTGCATTGTTAACAACTGTTGGTGCTGTTAGCGGTGGTGTTAAATCCAGTTCTGAAATACCTACCTCGTTCTCCCATGATACTACATCAGATCCGGAAACGTTAGCTGAGTCAGCGATCACCCACATGACTAATGTTCCAGAACCATCTGAATCTCCTACTCCTCCAGGACCGTCTATTCCAAAGTTATCATTGTCATTTATTGTTATTGTAATGAAGTCGAAATCAGTATCTAACACACCATTTACCGGATTGGAAAGTGTGATAGAGAATTGCTCTCCAGATTCAATTTCTTCATCATCAATAACATTAAATCCAACCGAAGCAGAAGTACTGTCTGCAGGAATGGTTAGTGTACCACTGCTCAATACGTAATCTGACCCATTGGTCGCCGATATATCTGCAATGGCGTAATCTACTGTAACCGCTTGACCAGATGATACATCCAAATCAACCGCAAAGCTATTTATGTCTGCTCCTTCATTTACAAATAGTGAAATGTCAGATGCTGCGATAGTAGGACCGTCATCGTTGTCCACTAAGGTGATTTCAATCTCGTTATTAGCTGCCAAACTTATGTTAGAAACGGAAGAAGGATTGGTAAGAGATACCGTGAAGGTTTCATCCATTTCATCTTGAGAATCATCTGTAATATCTACAGTGATTACCGTGCTTAAATCGCCAGCAGTAATGGTTGCAGTTCCTGCTGCAAAAATGTAATCTGCTCCACTTGAAGCTGTACCTGCGGTAATAGCGTAGTCGATATTAACATCATTGACATCTACACCGCTAAGGGAAATAGTTAAGTTTAGCGTATCTGTGCTTTCATCAATATCAAAAACGGTGATTGTTTCTTCAGTCCCGAAAGACAAATAACTTCCAGATGGATCCATACTGTTATATTCAGTAGCAATCCAATCAGCATTTCTAACTACAGATGAAACCCGAACTTCATCGAAGAATCCTATATGTCTTCTTAATGTTGAGTTGTCCTCTCCTCCTAGTGTTACATTGCCATTAGCACCTGTGTGGGTCTGCCATGTAGATCCAGAATTGTCCGAAAGATCACTGATATCAGAAGCTCCATCTACGTAAATAACACGATGAAAATTCGTTCTATCAACAACAAAATTCAGGTGGTACCAAGTATCCTGAGCCAGTGTATTTACTGCATCTATGATTCCAGCACCCGAGAATCCACGTTGGAAAGACCTAAGATTTCCAGCACTTCCATCACCTAAAGAAAGTGCATACCCGGTTGATCCATTATCATCATGAAAAAGTCTGGCATTGTTGTTAATGTCATCGGTACGCATCCACATAGAAATGGTGAATTCTGTATTCAATTCCGGCATTGAACTTGAAATTTGAAATACATCATTTCCATCAAAATATTGAGCCTGGCCTGCTATACCCGCGACAATATCTGTAGATCCTGCCTGAATGGTTCCGTTGTAACCATTTGGAGAAGAATCATCATTATCATTCATATGGAATACAACATGATAGTCTACCCAAACAGCAGTGGTTGATGGGTCCGTAGATACAGATGAGTTTCCATAAAACATTTCCAAAACTGTATTCTCAGAAGCAGCGAGAATAGGAAGTCTGACCCATGCGGTGTATTCACCAGTGGTTTCATCATAACTCTCAATTTCATGATCCAACCATGATACCGCATTGGCGTAAGTAAATCGAATATCATAACCATTGGAATTGGTCACATTACCTCCATTGGCAATAGTTGCTAAATCAGCATCAGTGAAGGAGATCTGAACAGGGAAATCAACCAGATCAGTACTTCCACTCACCATACTTTGATCGATGGTTATACTTTTCTTGTGAGTATAGTTAAACGGCGCATCAAATTGAATTGAGTTGGTTGCACTAGCCCCATCATCATTAACCGTATAGGTACTTACACTGGCCCCCAAAATTCCCGTAGATTGAGACCCTCCTGTAAGTGTTAAAATAATTGTTTCATCAGGTTCAAAACCATCACCGGAAGTGATAGGCTGCGCTAAAGAAGTTGTCGTATTTCCTGCGGTAATTGTAAAAGTACTAGCTGAAGGCAGATCTTCAGTACACGTACCTCCAACTGTGTAGTCAACCGTGATATTGTCGTCCACAGCGTAAGCTATATTTATCTCAAAAGTAGCAGGCGAGCTTGTTTCTAAGCCTCCAAAGTTGGTTTGTGTAAAATTTATCTCTGGTCTATAAGCAGCAATTGTGGCAAAAACACCATCCTCAATAGTCACCCCTGTTGCTTCAAATACGGACCCATTTTGAACTAATGGATATTGAACAGCATCAGTACTAAAATCGCCATCGCTATCCACCCAAAGTGTATAAAATCCAAAATCAGCATTTAACGCTGGTAGATCTGCTGGATTTACAGTTACAGTTACAGTACCGGGCGTATTTGTTACATCAAACCTCCATTCTCTAGACAATCTTTCTAGGTTTGCATCACCATTAATTGGTTCGTTTGTAGACCACATTGCAGCGTCTCCGCCATCATGACCAAATAAAATCCAGTCATCATCTGCAAGTGCAGATGGGTTGCTTAGGCCAATTATATTATCAGAGAATGCACTAGTATGTGTACTCCCATTAAAAGCTCCAATACCAGCTACGTCATAAAAATGTGTGTTATCGAAAACATATTTATCGTTTGTTAAATCGCCGATTCCATATTTAGTCGCTAAATAATTATCAACAATGATGCGTTCAGCGTCACTTAGTGCTTTATTGAAAACTAGGACTTCTGCAATATGTCCCGAAAATTCCTCATCCGCTTGCCTACCTATTAGAAGGTCGACATATTGTTGTAATGTTCCATCATACGTTAACTGTGCGTTCGCTAATGTCCCATTTGCATACTGCGAAAGTGTTGTCGCTCCATCCGCATGAACTGTAATAATGTATGGATCTCTACTTACTAAGTTTGTTGTGGACGTATTGCTGAAACTTCTTGTCGTTCCATCAGACTGTATAAATCTCCCCCATAAGTCTCGATCATCCTGAACCCATACACCTATTGACTTATCACCTGGTGTGGTACTCCCGACATTACCATTATCATATCCAACAAACACACCAACGTTGTTTATAAAATCTGATGTCGCAAGCACTATCATTACGGTTGCTTCAGATGGATCATCATTGATATCTTGAACTACATAACCATCTAATCCTGGAAAGTCACCCGTAAATACAAGCCCAGGAAATCCGTTGAAGAATGCTATTGTTGAATCTAATGGAACACCATTGGTGTTTTCATCCGTATCGTTGGTCACACCATTATGGCCATAGCCACTTGCATCCAACCAGGTCTCTACAATTTCTGCGTTTGATGCTGGCAAGGATGAACCATTGAGCATGCCACTTGGCCTAAGCCAAAGTTGCAAGTTTGAGGTGCCATCGTTGGATTCAACTCCTCCAGGTCCAGTTTGTCCATATGTATTAAAGGTAAATACTACTGAGAGTAGTAAATAAAAGCGAAGAAATTTCATTAAGTGGTAGCTCTAAGTTTGATATGCAAATTATAAAAAGGTGTTAAACACCTAATTAATATTTCGCCAAATAAACTTATATAGTCTAGCAATGGCTTAAAAAATCGTTAAACCGATTTTTCCGCCAGTTAAAAACAGATTATTTCTGGTTAAGGAGTATTTATTTTATTCAAATCTAACTTAGATATGTTGTATGTTTTAATCCAACTACGAGTTAGGTACAAATACTACTTCACTACCAATCTTCTGGTAATTGTAAAATCTCCCTGCTTAAACACAACCAAATAGATTCCCTCTTTTAAGGTTGTATTTTCGAATAACTTTCTATCCAAATTCGTAGATGGCTCTATTGACTTATCAAACACTTGTTTACCCTCTAGATTCATAATACTGATTTGTATAGGCGTATGACCATCACCTGTAACAATTCTCACGTTTGCCTCAGCACTCTTAGAAGGATTGGGATAAACTGTTACATCCATTCCTTTGTATAAGTAGTCATTATACACCTTAATCACTTGTGACAATTCATTTGCCCCATCAAAGTCTACTTGTTTAAGTCTATAATAATTATCACCGGAGGAAGGATTGCTGTGAAGGAAAGAATAGTTAATAATTTGATTAGAGTTTCCATTTCCATCAACTCGACCAATACTTGTAAATGCTATTCCATCTAAAGAATGAAGCACTTCGAAATAATCATTATTAAGCTCACTTGATGTTGACCATGAAAGCTGGATTTTGTTATCCTCAGCAACTCCACTAAAACTCACCAATTCAACAGGCAATGGATTAGTAGACGCATCCGTAGAAGCAAGAGTTATAGGAGAAAAAGAAGTCAAATTATTGGTAGAGGTTATTGTTCCTAAAGAAGAAGTTCCTGTGGTACCTCCATTTCCTTCATCATCCCAAGAAGCCCCATTGTAATGAGCTACTGTAAGAGTGGCGGGATCAGTTACCTCGCTCGCTGCATCCCAAAATAGCGTAACTTGAGGTTCACCACTGTGGTCATTTACATTTGTTAAATCCCAATATTCTAAGAAGCTAACCCTAACAATACTTCCATTCTTAGTATCTGCAACATTTGCCTGCCTTGCGAAGAAATACTCCGCACTATAAACATCGGTGGCTGATGAGGTATTAATTGATGAAATAGCCATTCTTCCTATTCTTGACCCTTCTCCAATCGGAAATACAAAATCATCGTCTCCAATTTTTATTACCGGACCTACCGCGTAACTATTACCATCTGTTGCAATTCCTGTTGGAGTTGTCTCAAGTACTCCATCATATGAAACCGTGGAATTATCTACAAATGTCAACGGGTTGGAACCTCCAGATTGAACAATCCCAGTTTCAAAATTTGCATTGACTCCAACATTAACATCAATATTGAGTTGGACGTCGTTATTTCCTGCGGCGGTATTGTTGATAACAACATTATCTAAATCAATACTGCTCGCATTTCCCGTTAAGACTTGAATTTGATTCCCATCAAAAGTAACCGTACTCGTACCGCCTGTGGTAAGAGCTCCATCTACATCGAGGCTACTTCCTGCAAATGTTATAGATTCATTGACAAACGCTAAAGTTGTACCAGTACTTATGGATAGGTCTCCATTGATATCTAATTGTTCTCGAACAGTTTTTGTACCCACACCTTCTAGCGTAAGATTATTAAAGGCAATTGTGGTACCACTGTTATTTCCAATATCTTGGTCACTACCATCAAGAACTACCGTAGATAAATTATCTATAAATGATCCATTTGTAGCATCCACAATAAAATTGAGTCCGACAGTTAATGTATGAGCTGCATCAGTGATCTGGTAAACACCATCTGCTATGGTAAAATTATTGTCAACATCAAGAGGTGAGGAACTAGAGAAAACAATTCCGGCACCAGTTCCAGCTGCGTCTAAGACCAGATTATAAAAGCTTGCCCCTCCAGACAAAGTCACATCTGAAGATGAAGAAAGAGTAACTGTTGAATTTCCTGGAATAAAAGTACCGTTATTTGTCCAGCTATCGCCAACATTAATGACTCCTGTCGTTGTTCCTGGAATTGTTATTGTCCCTGAATTTGAAAGCTCATCAGTCACAGATAGTGTTTGTCCATCATCTATTGTTAACTCCGCGTTCGCAGATATCGTGATACTTGCTGCAGATTCATCTCCTGAAGTTGCGTTGATTACCGGATATCTGTTTGACCCGGCACTTACATCAGGAATTTGCACAGTGTTTGCGGAAGTTGGGAAAGTTGCCGGGCTTACACCGAAAGCATCCTCCCAATTTGAATTAAGATCCCACTGAGTACTAGTTCCCCCTACCCAAATTCTCAAAGGATTGGTGTAACTCCACTGAACTTCACCTGTAGATGGATCACCATCATCTAATTCAAAAGTAGGACCAGCTAATACGCCACTAGCATCTGAGAAGATAATATTACTGCCTGCAGCTTCATTTCTCCTCACATTATTTGTTGGACCTACATTAAATACAATTTCTGAGGCCGTTAGATCACTTCCTAAATCATTGCTTAGTCTCAAATATTGAGATGCTGTTCCTCCATTTTGGAAAGTTCCATTATCCAAACTAACAAGTGTAGCACCTGATTGAATCCAAATACCATCACCCTCCATATATTCTATTAGGAAGTTGCTTGCTTCAAAGGTTGCACCCGTCTGAACAGTTAAATCATAAGAACCAGTAGTTCTTCGAGTTAAAGTAGCCACATTACTTACATCAGCTCCATTAAATCTCAAATCTCCACCGCTTGAAACCACAAGAGAGGCATCATCTCCGAGAGCTATGCGTTCATTTGCCTCAACTAGCAAAGTACCTGCGATAGTTATATCATCTTGAAATCCATCATTATCTCCGAGTAATAAATCATTACCATTTGGGTCGATCGTACCTAAGGCCAGATTGAAGTCTTTATTCAACATTAAATCGTTTTGCAGATCATACTCTACATTGTTGCCTCCCAATTGCCCAATGGTCATAGAATAATAAGAGGAGTTACCAGGATCAAAAGTTTTAGGTGAAATCGCATCCTCAGGGATCAACTGAACAGTACTTGTTCCTGCTGAAATGGCGCTCGAATTCGTAAAGTTTCCTCCTACTGTTAGGATAAAGTTTGCCAAATCAAAGGTACCATTTGAAACAGTCAAGTTGTTAGTAACACCAATATTGGTAGATATTGTAGCAGACCCGACCACATCTATTACTAAATCATAAAATGCATCCGAATTACTTATCGTTTCATTTCCTGAGATGGAGTTGAATGTAACCTCGCTAGTACCGCTAGTAAATAAAGCAGAAGACAGTCTCACCCAACTTCCACCGATCTCAATGTCATCATCTGAACCCATGCTCTCCATTCGGCTGCTCGCCTCAAACGTCAAATCACCGCTCACTTGAAGGTCAACCGCGTCCACATCGGAGGTATTCACAATTAATGCCGCATTCACTTCTAGAGTAAGATTATCGGCAACTGCAATACTGGCATTATCAGTTATTATAGGTTCATTTAAAGTTTGAGGTATTACTACATTTTGCGTTGCAAGAGGCACTGAGCCTGAATCCCAATTACCTCCAGTAAACCAGTCATTGCTGACTGTTCCAGTCCAAGTGACAGTTGGTGGATCGAGCCACGTGATCAAATCATTGGGATCTTCATCGAAATCTTCTCCAGAAAATGAGCCTGAATAGTTGAATAACTCAATATTTCCAGTTGAAGATGTAGCCTTAAAAATATTTGTAGACCCTCCTCCAGGATTATCATCAAAGACAATATCTTCAATTCGATTCGATCCAGTTAGCTCTTGGTTATTCTCAATTCTTAAATACGTTCCTCCGGCAAATCCATTTTGAAATGTACCTTCACTAAAATTATTCGAAACGTCTATAACAGTATTTGCATTTACATATAACCCTTCTGCACTTACATACTCAATCAAATAATTTCTGGCGGCAATATTTCCCGGATTAGCCATAGTACCTGTTACAGAAAAAACATAATCAGTATCTCCGGTGCTAGTCACTGTCGCTAATGAGCTGCTCGTACCAACTATACTAATAGTGCCACCTGGATTTACAACTAGTTGTACATCATTGCCTAAGGCTAGTGTACCACCAGGCTTTCCAGTAGTGCTAACATTAAGGGTACCAAAAATATTGGCTACGTCTTCAAAATCACCGATTGATAATGTTTGTCCATTTACATCTAATGTCCCAGCAGAAAGTGTGAAATTTCCTAATATGGTGACATTATCCACCATCTCGTATACTCTATTTGCTGCATCTATTTCAACACTTCCTGTAATGGTAGAGCCATTCATTCCGATTGTTGGAGTTCCTGATGAAGCATTCAAGTAGTACAAACCACCACCATTATTTGAGTACTGTCCGGTGCCAGAGGCATTCATATTTCCTCCTACTGTCACTGTCAGTCCATTTCCATCAAAGGTCCCGTTGAACACATTGATATCTCCTAGAATAGTCATGTCGCTTGTAGCCACTTCAACATTCCCACCCGATTTGTTCACGAAAATGTCATTGAAAGTCTGAACACCTGTTTCTGCAATATCTAATGTCTGAGACGCATCTCCATCGAAAGTCACAGTCCCATCTCGGGCAATAAATGACCCATCATCATTACCATTATTTGTATCCCACCGACCGGCAAGATTAATAGAGTAATTACTGGTGGAAACATCTAGCGTAGAATTTCTAAACAAAATATCTCCATCTATATCTATGTTACCACTCAAAGTTTTAGTGGTAGGATTGAGCAAGTAAAAATTACCATATGTTACACCACCCCTAACTATTTGGTCTACAGTTCCATAGTAATAAGTGAAACTTCCATCTGCTAAATCATAGGTGTTGAAGTTTATTGGAAAGTTATCAGCTCCTTCTACTCTGATAATTTCAGCATCTGCTAAAGTGAAAGTTCCAGTTCCAGAAGTATTGTCAATTAAATATTCATTTACATCTAATGTATTGATGGTGTTATTGACAATCAGATCACCAGTTATATCTATGTTTCCATCATCTTGGCTTCCGCCAATTAATCGTCCAAGCTGAATGTTTGCGTTTCCACTTAAGTTAAGGTTATGAAATTCTACCGGATTATCACCATCAGTTATTTGTCTGATGTATTGATTGCCGGCAGTCCTGTTGAATATCACAGTACCACTACCCGTATAGCTATTCGCAGCAGCATTCCAATCATCACCAGTGAATGTATAATTTTGACTTGCTACACCATTAAATGTACCATTGATAGTCACATCCCCATTTAACGTAATTGGGCCTCCACCAGATAAAGTAGATCCTGAATCAATAATTAAATCGTTGTTTATCACTGTTGTGCCACTCGTAGTTTTGATCCCTGAACCAGATACGGTCAATTCATCAAACGACATATCAGTGATAGTCTGAGCCGCACCGTTTAGGATAATCACTCCATCAACACCAGTATCAAATTCACCACCAGTGGAAGTCACATCTCCTGCTATTGAAAATGTGTAGCCTGCCGTTGACGGTATAACTTTTGCGGAATTTTCAATTACCAAATTTCCTTCCAGAGTAAAATCAGATGCTACAACATTAAAATCACCTGCCGATGATGCATTTGTAAACGTGACGTTATGGAAGTTTTGGTTTCCTGGTGATATAGATACCGATGCGCCTGCGTCGGCATCAAAACTTATAGTCCCATCACCGTTGTCTAGTATCGCATTAGTAGAGGTCGTCCATGAACCTTCAATGTTTACTGTTGCTGTATTATCGATGATAAATGCTCCTCCGCTTCCATCACCAAGTGTCATATCGCCATCCAGATCAAGTACTCCGGAACTAATCACCCTTAAAATGCCGTCATTTACTACTAGCGCACTAATATTTACTACACCATCAGTGGATTCAATATTTGGATTAAAAGGTGAACCTAAATCAATTATTGCCTCTCTATCATTTCCTGCAATTGATGGAACTCCATTGTCCCAGTTTGAAGCAGTACTCCAGTCAGTACTTGTGGTACCAATCCAACGAGTATCTACAGGTAGATCCCAAGTAAGTTGGCCGGTTGATTCTGGTGGACTACCGCCTGCGCCATCATCTTCATAATTAAACCCTGTTCTACCTAAAGGTCCTGATGTATTGTTCCAGTCAATAGTCAAATTCCCCCCTGCATTTGATCTTGTTACATTAAAATGTTCACCTATAGTTGGACTTCCATCAAAATTGAAAATTACGTTGTTTATCGAAAGCGCTGCATCTGATTCAATTGTCAAGTATCTATTACCAGACACTGGGTTATCATCACCTCCTGTTCCGTCTCCAGCATCAGTTGCAAGGTTCGAGAAGGTTCCATTACTAAAATTATTTGTTGCATTTACAGTAGCACCATCTTCTACTTCCAAACCTTCATCTGTCAGATACTGAATATTGTAATACTGAGCAGCGATTTCCCCTCCTGACTCAATATTGATATCTATTCTATTGCTACCATCAAATCTTGTTACGCTTGCTACATCAGTTACTGATCCAACAATACTTAGAACCCCGCCACTCTGTACGTCAAGATTTCCACCAATTTCAGTATCAGTAACATCTCCTCCATCATCGTTGGCATCAAATTGCAAAGTCGCACCAGCATCTACTTGCAATGTTCCATTCATCCCAATGACACTTAGTTCTGCATCAGGATCTCCAGAATCATTATCTCCTAATCTTAAAGTATTTCCATTAAGGTCCAGTGTGGCAGTCGTAATGGTCAAAGCAGCTCCACTAGTGTTACCTTCTACTTGCATATCTCCTTGTAGGGTATAAACTCTTTCAGGTGAGGTAGCGGTACCTTGGAAAATTACTGTCGCAAAATCCTCTCCATTTGGGTTAATTGTCTTAGAACTAGCATCATCTGCATTGAACACAACAGTTCCTTCTCTTTCAAAGAAGTCTCCACCATTATTCATCCAGCTTCCATTAACTGTAATCTGATAGTTATTATCCGTAGTAGCGTCTAGGTCTGTATTCGCTCCAATGGTAAGATCATCAACAACTATTGAGCCTGTAAGTACTTTATTACCTGAATTACTTGTAATGATTGATGGGAAACCTGTAATGTTGGCATTGCCTTGATCAATGATTGGAAGGTTCTGCCCCCCATTTTGATCAAAGTCAAGTGTCGCTCCTGTTAAAATCCAGCTACCTGCGGCGTCAATATTCACATTCTCTGAAGCAATATTGTGAGTAAGGTCGCTGAAGTCAATTTCAGCGTTAGCAGAAATATCAAAAGATCCCCTATCTAAATTCAGACCATTCGTTTGAATAGTTACTGTAGTTCCAGCGGAATTGGAAACCACTAATGCACCAATATCATTTACACCTGGATCGAAAGAAGTATCTCCCCCATCGAATACAAATGGACGGGAATTTACTGTCAAGCTAAACTCACCATTATTTGTGAAGGATGATCCACTGTATGCCATTCCTCGTGATGAAGTCACTACTACTCCAGAATTGATAGTTACCACACCATCTATATCAGTTATTTCATCTCCTGAATTTGGGGTTAAGGTCTTTGTTCCTGATCCACCAAAAACAACATTTTGGAATTCAAGATTCAAGCCAGAACCATCATTATCAAGGATTGACTGATCTCCATTGCGGCTAAATGTAACAGTAGTTGCAACTGAAGGTGTATAGTCTTGAATATCACTTACTTCTCCATTTAATGTTATATCAAAGCCACCATCAAATAGTGTAGGATTTGAATTCATATCAAAATCGCCTTGAACAATTAAGTTGTTGTCCAATGTGATATTACCATTTGTAAATACGTCAAGATTACCATAATTGAGGGTTCCACTATTTGTAAAAAGTGTCTGCGCACCAGTCGCTTGAAGAATTACTAGACTTGTCTGATCAATCGAATAAGAAGCAAATCCAGTTGGGAACGCCACACCAACAACTCGATTGTCCAGTATAGAATTTTGTAACATAGTAAATGTATCACCTCCGTCATTTGTAATTGTGTATGTTAGCTGTTCTAATTCCACTCCATCTCCAACGGTAAGATTTCCATTAACTGCTATGTTTGAATTCGGTCTTTTTCTATCCGTTCCATTAAGAATAAGGTTTTCGAAAGTCCTCGTAGTGGTGTTAAAATCAGAGTCTATATTCCAAAAATCCCCTGTATGAACAAGTGTTCCTCCATTCCAAGTAATTGATTCGTCGCTTTCAACAAAGAAAGCATCTGCAAGTGTTATGGTAAATCCATTAACATCAAATGACACAGCCCCATCGTCTAAATTCAGATCATCAAGTACTGTAATGTTATCTGTGAGCGTTGCAGTTGTAGAACCTCCACCATTATCTCGGATTTCAATATCGTTAAAGGTGATACCTCCTGTTGGTAGCGTTTGAGGACCATCATTTCGAAATTCTACTTCTCCACCACTCAAATTGTAATTGCTAGCTGTAGGAAAATTGCTATCAAAAATTCTAAGTTCACCTCCCGTTTGAGAAAGTGTACCTGTAATTGTTACTGTAGTACCTGCAAGTATATCTACGAAGTTGTCATCTGAAATAATAGAAAAATCTCCTGTTATAGTAGCGTTTCTATAAAACTCTTTGGTACCCGTGTTTTGGAAAATAACGTCATGAAAAGTCACATCAAACCCAGAGTCTTCAATATCCTGATTAGCACCATTCATAATTACAGTACTTGTACCTGGTGTAAATCCATTTGCTTGTTGTAAATCCCAATCGCCACCTATAAAAATTGTACGATCATTTCCTAAAACAAATCCACTACCACTTACGATTCTTAAATCATTCGCCACAGAGATATTACCATCAATACTCTTCGTTGCTACATCTTCAAACCTTGCATTATACATTGTGCCTCCAGAAATACTTTGAGTACCGGCACCTCCATTGAATCTCACTCTTCCTTGGCCTGGCTCAAATATTCCTCCATTCACCAACCAATCGCCATTTACTCTAATATCCAGTCCACTCGAAGCATCGAATGTTCCTGCTGACAAGGTATATGAGTTTGTAATTGTTAACTCTGAGCCTAAGGTGTATGTGGCCCCTTCACCATTTATAACCAGATTGTAAAATGGATCACTATTCCCACCTGTTGTTATTGAATGTGTTCCTGAAGTTCCATTAAATGTAACTGTAGCAGCACCCTCATTGAATATACCGGCATTCGCCCAAGCACCACCAATATTCAATGTAGAGGTTGCGCTAAGCGACATATCCACTGTACTACCGGCAAAAACTGTAAAATTACCTCCGACAGAAAGTGATCCTGTTCCTGTAAATGTCAAAATCCCATTATTACGGATGGTGACTCTAGCTACTGAAAAACTCTCACCATCTGAAATCACTGGATCAAACCCAGCATCAGGGATATATATTATATCATCAGCATCTGGAATTCCGTCAGGATCACCACTAGTATCATTCCAGTTAGCAGCAGTCCCCCAATCAGTAGTTCCAGCTCCGCCGGTCCATGTAAAGCCTGGGTCTTCACTCCATCTGATATAACCACTTGCAGCCCCATTATCGGGATTATCCTCCTCATCTTGAGCTCCTGCTAAAGTACCACCTGCAATCACAAATTCAATCGTAGGTTCCACCGTGTGTGCGGTTCCTAAATCTGTAAGCGATACATTGTGAGTCGGTCCATCATTAAATATCACATTGGACGCAGAGGTGTTATTTAAAATCGATGGATTTAGCGTTAAATATGCATTTCCAGATCCATTAGTAAATGTTCCATTACTAAAGTCATTTCCGGTGGCTCCATCGTCAATTGTACCTCCTTCTATTCGAATACCATCACCGGTTGTGTTTGCAATGGTGAAAAATTGAGCTTGAAAGTCTCCAAGTGTTTGAGTAAACGAAAAACCATCATCATCCACGGAACTCAAAGTGGCAGGTATTCCATCGATTCCAACTATTTGTAGAGTTCCACCCGTTTTATTAAAATCAGGATCTGCAGCTAAATCGTTTATTAGCAATGATGCTCCTTCATCGACGATAAGTGTACCGCCCGTCATCTCTATTCCTCCTCTGTTTATAGTGAGGAAGTTTCCATTCAAATCCAGGGTTCCAGCAGCCATGATAAAATCATTGTCCGAATCATCACGAACTCTAAAATCTCCAGTTAGTAAATATGTAGCTCCAGTAGCATTAATCTCAAAGTCCCTTACCTGATCACCTCCAAGATTAATATTATGGGTACCAGAACTACCATTCATTGTAATTTTAGACTCATCATTTTGAAATGCTAATTCACCGCCACTTATTGTGAGTCCTCCGGCAATATTCATCTGCATTGGAGAGGCATCTTCATCCAATCTAAAAGTACCCGAAATGACATCAAGATTATTTTGGATATCAATTTGATCATTCAATACTTCACCATCTTCTTGGACAAAGAAAAAGGCATCTGAATTTGTATTGATGGTTAGGTCGTAAAATGCCTTATCCGCTTGCGAACCAGAATTGGCGACTCCAGATAAACTTCTAAAATCAGAACTATTCCCTGTAAATGTTACATTTCCATTCTGAGGAACAAAGACTCCATAATTGTTCCAATCTTCTTCAACAGTAATTGAAAAATTACTTGCAGAAACATCAAGTGTTGTATTCGCGAAAATATTTATTTCACCATCTAGTGAAATATTACCGCCAAGATTAACAATTGTAACTACTGAGCCGTCGCTTCTGCCAATTTCAATATCGTGGAATGTGGAAGTGCTTACAGTAGTAGCCCCACCTGCATTTAAGAAATTGACACTGTTATTATGTTGGAAATTACCATTATTGATCCAGTTATCACCTTCAAAATTTATTTCAAAACCATTGCCCTGAAATGTGGACTCCGATGCAATTGTCAGATCGCCCTCAATAGTTAATGTATTATTAAGCAATTCTTTATTCCCGACACCTTCAAACTGTATATTTGGAAAATTCTGAGCTGGATCTATATTCCTGATATCTTGTTCGGTACTCCCATCAAAAATTATTGTACTGGTAGATGCTGTAGTATAATCAACCGACGATCCAGTATTTATTCTTAAATCTCTGCTAACTCTAAGTGTTTGTCCTTCAATATCAACCGAGGAACCGGTTTCAATAGTTAAGTCTCCATTAATTTGTACTGTAGACTCAATGTCCATATCTGAGCTGTTCGTAACAGCAACAAAATTGAAATACGAATTTGCAGTAGTGGTAACGAGCTGAGTTGTTCCTCCATTAAAATCTGTAGTTGAACCTACCTGTATAAATGTGCCTGTACCATTTTCGGTCCAATTACCTGCTATATCAATCGCTTCTGACCCTGCATTTACAGTTACTGCATCATTTATGGTTAAATCTCCATCAATAAGTAGCGACCCTGTTGTAGTCTTTGTACCAGTTCCTCCGAAGACTATGTTATTAAAATCCGAAGAACTTAAATTCTGGTCTGCTCCATCGAATGTAATTGTACCTAATTCATCATCACCAGTATATGCCGTCGCCATATTCCAATCTCCAGCAACAGTATGAGAAACTGGAGCAGGTACCTCGAATCCACCAAGAAGGAGCGTCGAAAATCTAAAAACAGGAGTGCCGCCAACTCTTGTTACATCTCCATTGATGTCAAGGTTACCAGTAATATATTTGTTTCCACTACCTGCAAATTCAATGGATCCAAAAACTCCTCCATTAAAGTTTGGAATACTTTGATTTCCTGCTCTATCAAATCGAATTATACTCCCTGGGTCTATATTGATGACATCTGTCAAATCATTGAAAGCTTCAGCAAATCCATCGGTATCGTCAGTGCTTGTACGTATGATGCAATTAGCATCTAACGTGAATGTTTCTCCATCACCGGGTTCTGCAAAAAACTGAAAATCATCAAGATCTATTGTGAGGCTATTAGCAACGGATCCATTAGGATTTTGAATTATAATAGCAGTATTTAAAGCAATATTATCGTCGATAAAGACTGTTCTTGCTGCAGTTGGAATACCGGTATTGGTAATAATCCAACTATCTACTTCATAATTCCCTGAAACGGGACCATCTACTACTTGATTAATATTTGCATCTAGCGTTACGGTAGAACTAGCGGCATTGAAGACAGGAGAACCCGCTGTTGTTCCGTCATCAGCTCTGATATCCTCTCCAAATTCAAGATTAGCTGTATGGGTAACCAAAAATTGAACCCCATTGACCATATCAAACTGTCCATTTACCTGAAGATCATCATCTGATGTTATAAGCTGCCGTGATCGTTGAACAGAGGCATCGTCTTGGCTTAAGTAAAGCCTTCCATGAGGGATAATGGTATTAACACTGTTTTCTCCTGCGATAAGCTGATCAAAATCAGCATCATATCTAATCAAGCTTCTTATATCTAAATTAAAGGTTGTAAAGCCTGTCGGAAAGTTATCATAGCCCCTAATAAATAAGTCTGACTCAGCCTCCATCGTCAGTGATCTTGTTCCTATAATATTTAACTCTGAATCACTCTCGCCAGCAGGTATAGATGAGTCTGTCCCATTGATTATCAAGTATCCGTCTCCGGTGATTTCAACATCTCCTTCTACTGTAAGCTGATCACCTCTTTCTATGGAACAAGGTCCATCAAATACTATTGATGCTCCATTTGTGCCAAGAGGATCAGATAAATCCACAGTGTTATCTGTGTCCGTATTATCCCCAAATCTTATCTCACCACCTGTAAATGTGACTGAACCACCTGTCAATGCTACACCACTAGCATTTTTAACTTCAAACGTGGCCAGTTGATGATTCCCTCCATTATTAGTCCATATGGCATCATCGGTAATTTCGAAAGTACCATCAGAAATTAGATTGCCGGTTACGGTCTTATTACTGTTATCAAAAGTTAAGTTGTTGAAGCTTACCACTCCTCCTGAGAGTGCCATAGCTTGTGCAGCTGCACCATCAATAAATTGTGTACTGTTAGTAGCTGTAAAACTTGCTCCATTGGAAAGCGTGAAGTCACCAGCAAAATTGTGATTGGCGGATGTAGTGATTGCAGATCCACTTCCATCTGCAATGAAATTTCCGTTCACATCAATAGATGCAATAAAAATTAATCCAGCACCTCCATTTGCAGTCAAATCATTAAAAACCATTGTGCCTCCAGAAAGTACAGATGTGATGGTATTCGATAAAGTAACATTTGTCAAACCGGTACCATTTTCTAAATCGAAAGTTCCTCCGTTGTTGACAATATCTCCTGCAATACTTAATGTATGAATATTCCCATCATCAGTATTTGTCTGAAAGATTGATCCACTTTGTATGATAAGCGCATCGCCTAATGACATTGATGATGAGGTGGTTGAATTACCAATCGTGAGTGTACCAGTACCTCCACCTTGTCCTACTTCAATCGAACTGACAGAGATCGTAGCACCGCCATCAATCGTAATAACGTCACCATCAGCAATAATGAAGGTATTTAATCCGTCAGTAAAATCGGTTAATGTGGCTGAAGGCGACCAGACGGATGTACCTGTGGTATTAAAACTTCCAGATCCGACACTGGTAAACGTAGTTTGAGCCACGCTATTACTGAGTAAAGCAAGGCTAAGAAGTAGTGGTAGTAGTATTCTCATCCTAAGGTTTTCTAATCACAAATTAACATCAAAAGACAACCATTCAGAAGATAATTTTGTTATCAAATCGAATTCTTTAGGTGTATATAAAAAATTCTTCGACAAGTAAAATTTTCCTTTTTTATAGGATGTCAATAGATTCGAAATTCACCATAGTTAGGGACTGAGATGCCTGTCAATAATACTTATCTAGATATAGGTGATATGATTAATACAATCATATTTAACCTAATCAGATGATGAATAATTAAGGGTTTGATCATTCATTGAGAAACGAAACCGCTGTGCTGTAACTTGATCTACTATCCAAAATTCACCGTCAGAAAAAACCAAGGAATCTGAAAATATAACTGTACCTCTAACTGAGGCACTTGCCCTCCCAATGTAAGTTGTAGACAGGGCCCCAAAACATCCTGACACCATTGAAATATCAAGTGAATCATCAACATCGTCTGGGATTAATTCAAAGGTGAGTTTTAATGAATCAGCACAATTCGTGGAGCTAGTCACCTGAGACCATGTTTTATTTCCTGTTTCACCACTTAATAAGCGTTCTACCTGATAATCATATATTCCGTCAGGCAAGGTTTCCTCTGAGCACGAAAAGATAAAAAACAGTGAAATTATTGCTATTAACCTACCTTGCATTTCCCGTCCTATCAATCACCACATACCCTAATTCATCTGAGTCCAAAGGCAATTGCTCCTCTGGGTATAATAATATGGTTAACTCTTGAGTTAAATCATCAAATTTAAAATCAACAGGTTCTTTATTAATCGTCACCACAGTACCCCAGTTTAATTGTCCATTTGGTGTATAACTAACAACTACAAAATTATTTTCTTGGATGGAGGCATTGTAAACGTAAAAACTATTAGATCCTGCAATTGTAGGTATCGAGTCACTCGCATAGTTAACAACTTCAGTGCCTGGCAATTCAAATTCCAGTTTCCACTTGGCCACTCTGTCTGGACCAAATGATGCAACAAACCCTTTTTTCGAATTTAAATCAGCACCGTATGCAACTACTTCTTCAGGTGTCTTAATTGGTACATTCATAGTCATAAATCCTCCTTCCGGCGCATCTTGTACAAATAGTGGATACTTCACTTCTTCATTTTCAGCATCAAGTCCCCAACGATTTCTTTGTGTCCAATAATCTACAGAGTTTCCTAGCCATTCGACTTGTCTTCTAGACCACTTCTGCATATCCAACACATACTTAGATGCGGTGACATATTTCTGAAAGAAACTTTCTATATAGTCCGTATATTTCTTTTTAGCCAACTCAAGATCCTCAGTTGAGATAGATTCTACAATAAGATTGAGTTCTTTGGCGTCAGCAAAAGCTGCCTCATATATCTCTAGCTGAGATCCGATTAGTGAAGAATCCATTAACGCACGATTCAATTGAAGATCTACTTTCTTGATCACACGTGCCTCATACATTTCGACTTTGAGTAGCTTTTCAACAGTTGATTCAGGATCGTACTTCTGAAATTGATCTTTCAGGCTCTCCGAAAACTCACCAATTTCAGCATCCTGACTATTGCTAACTTTTGCTTTCTTATCTCTTAATTCTTCCGAGTAATTCGTAATCATTGCTTTGAAAAGCGCAACGCCTCCCAAAATCTCAGATCTTGCAGCACTTGCCCAAGATTCATAATCCCAAAGTTCAATTGTGCCAGATTCATTTCCCGTCCCAGTCAGCCCGTCAGTGCCGAATTGTTCTATAGGCTTTAATGTAGGATCACCGCTATACTTTTCAGATTTTAGCTTCGTGGCCAGTTCTTTGACAGTCGCAGCATTTTCAATACTGGTCTTTCCGTTTTCCTCTATGGTAGATATCGAAGTTTGAACTTCATCATCAGCTGCAATTAACATATTGTTATAGACAGTAAACTGAGAAGTTAACGTCTTGTAAGCGTCCATTGCAGCCATCTGACTTTCCTCCACTTTGCCGATCATTTTATGCATTTCTTTAACATTGGCGATTCGGCTTTCTATAGCTTCTACTTTTTTCTCAATATCTAAGTGTACATCAGAAACTTTTATCCCAAACTCTCCTGTGCGCAGATCTCTTCTAAAGAATGACTGATAGTATTCATCTTTCTTTTTCAATTCTTTCTCTGTGATTAGGCCTTTGGCCTTTTCCATGTAAAAGACTGCTGAATCTCCAACCTGATAAACCTTGGTTGAATCATCAACTACATCATACGCAAGAAATCTACTTTCCAACCACAGTGCCATTTGGAGATTGGCATTTGGTTCTTCTTGATTTTTTGGGTCAGATAGGAATTGGATTAACTTCGGTCCTCCTTCCTCATAGTTTTTTGCAGCAAGTACAGGATATAAATCCTTGTATTTGATTTTTTGGGCTTCTGCGCTAAAAATGACTAAGAAAAAAAGTAGGGTAGCTGTTGACTTTATCTTCATCGGGATGATTTTATGGTAGTGCTAATTTATAAAAATACTAAGGGAGATTATAAAAATTTAATGATGATGATAATGTCGCCTATGAGATGAATTATTTGAAGGTAAACTACGTATTAGAGGTAATGAAGAAAAAAGTGCGAAAAGAGCTTATAGAATGGATTATTCTCCTATCAGTTATTGGCATCATCTATTTTGGGGGTTGGCATACAGAAGTGGTTGGTAGAATTCAGCAAGTGGTTTTAACAACTGGTATTTTAAGCCCAAACGAAGTTGAAGAAACTAAAATCGCTTCATACAATTATCTACTTGAAGATTTAGAGGGAAAGCAGATTTCATTCACAGAATTTGAAGGTGATGTGGTTTTCGTAAATTTCTGGGCAACATGGTGTCCCCCTTGCATAGCTGAAATGCCAGATATTCAAAGCCTATATGAAAAACAAAAAGAAGGTGTGCGATTTGCAATGATCTCTTTAGATCAAGATGAAACTAAAGCCAAAGAGTTTATTAGTCGCAAAGGGTTTGATTTTCCTGTCTACTTCCTTAGATCGAGGCTACCAGATTCTTATGATACACATTCGATCCCAACAACCTATGTTATGGATAAGAAAGGTTATGTGAAGATTGAGAATCATGGCATGGCTAAATACAACACATCCAAGTTCAATCAATTACTTGATGGATTATCTAAACCTAAGTAGGCTATTAGATACTCCGGTAAGTGCTGCTAAGCGATAGATAATTCTCGAAGAAACATTCGCATCCCAGGCATTATTTCCTGTTTCGCACACATCAAATCCGATAATTTTCTTTCCGGATCTAACAACGCTTTCCAGTAAATAGGTAGCTTCATTGAATTTCAAACCACCTGCTACTGGTGTTCCTGTGTTTGGACACAATGCAGGATCTAATCCATCAACATCGAAACTTACATATACATTTTCAGGTAGTGTTTCAACTATTGCAGCGACCTGCTCTTTCCAATTCTGCCCCTCGATCTTTCGATGGAATACCTCTTCATCATAGAATACATGAATTGGCTTATCAGCATTGGAGATAAAAATCTCTTCTTCCTCACAAAAATCTCGAATTCCCACCTGGGTCAATGATTTAACCCCCTCTTCTTTTAACGCATTATTCATGATACTGGCATGAGAATATTCAAACCCCTCATATCGATCTCTTAAATCCATATGAGCATCTATTTGCAATATCCCAAAGTCCATGTGCTTGCTCAAGGCCCGCATAAGACCCAATGGCGATGAATGATCACCGCCAATAATTGCAACCTTCTTATCTAGTTTAATTAATGAAGTAACCAACTCTTCAATTTCATTGTGAATTGATTGGCAAAACTCGTTTACATATTCAACCTGTTCTGGTTCCGGTTTCTTCCCTGCTTCCAACGCATTGATTACATTCAAAGCTCTCCCTCTATGAATTTCATTCTTACTGGACTTTACAATCCTATCGTACATAGCCATTTTCAATTCCCACGGCTTTTCAATAGATAAAAGCGACAAATCCAGTTGGGAGGATTCTTGCTTAATCACCTTAGGAGCCAAAGATGTTCCCTGTCCATATGATACTGTGACATCTAAATGTACTGGGATTAATACTAAATCAGCTTCTTCGAGCGTGTACGGCAATCCAAAAATATTACCTTTCTTTCCTACGTCGCTTGGATTGTACATCAGTGATTTGGATGATAATATCCTTCGAAAATACCGGTTCCTTGCGAAACTTCATTCCACTTAAGCTTCTCCAATTTAATTGTAACAATTCCTGCTGGTTCCATATTCCCGATGATTGAACCTGATAAGTATTCTCCAAAAAAAGTAATGGTGGGGTTGTGACCAATGATTGCAACCGCCTTGTAATTATTCGGAACATTATTCAACACTTCAAGCATCTCTCTTACTGAAGCATTGTATATCACATCCTTATACTCCACCACACCTTCATTCATCTCGAGTTCTTCAATCAAATTGACTGCAGTCTCTGTCGTTCTTACCGAACTACTACATAGAATAATGTCTGGATTGAAATTTTGATTTATCAGATGGCGTCCCAAGGCTCGAATAGTGCTCTGACCTTCAAGTGTTAGCTTTCGGTCAAAATCTCTAT
>CAZWLS010000020.1:0-24818 GCA_964634415.1 uncultured Roseivirgaceae bacterium
CAATCAAATTAACCAAGGACAATGAAATTACCCGGGTTGGAGGTGTAAAGTATAAGATTAAAGATGGCGTGGTTTATGATGCTAAAGAACTTTTAAAGGATGTTCGAGAGATTGTAAAAGAAGCAAAGGACGGAAAAGAATTGAAACAACCTGGATATCCAAATTGGAAAGATTGACCCTATGAAAAGAATCACCCCGATCATACTATCATTATTTTTTTTGCAATGCCAACAAGGAGGACAGTCTGCCAAAATCGATTCAAAATCAGTGGTATCCGCACCAGCTAAAGACCCATTGAAGGTATACAATTTGATGGGTGAGGAACTTCCTCCAAAGCAACTTACAGAAGATTCGAAAAGAAAATTGGAAATTAACCTTCAACAGGCAATAACCAACTTTGAAGCAAATCAGGATAGCCTGGAATTGATCATATGGTACGGAAGAAGATTGGCCTATTTGGGTAGATATCTAGATGCCATTGATGTTTATACTTCGGGTATTGAAAAATTCCCAACCTCCTTTAAGCTTAGGAGGCATAGAGGCCACAGGTATATTTCGACTCGTCAACTTGATAAAGCAATTGAAGATTTCGAAATGGCCGCATATTACAGTGTCAATTCGAACAATGAAATAGAACCAGACGGCATTCCAAATAAGCTAAATAAACCGCTAGGGAACGATAAATTCAATATATGGTATCACTATGGACTCGCTCATTACTTAAGCGGTCGATATGATAAAGCGATTTCAGCTTATAAAAAGTGCATGGAGTTTAGTGATAATTCAGATCTCTTAGCTGCCACCTCTTATTGGCTCTACATGACATATATGAAGATCGGAAACCCTGAATTAGCTACCACCTTACTTGAACCAATAAATAGGCGGATGATTATGGTAGAAAATGATGCCTACTTAGATCTGCTGCTTTTATTTAAAGGGGAAAAAAGTGCTGAGGACTTAATGAAAGTAGCATTTCCTGACAATGGCGATTCTGATCCAACTCTAGGGTACGGAATTGGCAACTGGTATCAACAGCAAGGCGATATCGACAAAGCCAATGAAATATTTCTTAGGATCCTGGAGAGTCCAAGATGGGACGCTTTTGGCTATTTAGCTGCTGAAGCAGAGCTTACTGCGGCGTTTCCTGTCCCAGTCTCTTAAGTTCGTTACGCAATTGAATGGCTACATTAGGGAAATCGGTGATTATGCCATCGACTCCGGCATTTAGCATTTTCACCATGTCGTCCCTCGTATTGACCGGATATGCATGCACTTCGTAACCCTTAGCATGCATTTGAAAAATTCTTCTTGGAGATAAAGTCTCCCATTGTGGATTAATCGCTTTCATACGATTACTTTCCTTCGCTCTTCCCATATGAATTCTTGTTTCAAGATAAAAAGCGATTAGTGGGGCAGAATCTTCACCTACAATTAAAGCCTTTGTTTGAATGAGTGGATCTAGCTCATGCACTTCATCTAAATATTTGGGCTCATACGATTGAAGAATAATCCAATCTTCACCATTTTCTTCACTAAGGACAACCTCAACAAGCTTTTCTGCAAAGTCGTGATAATGAGGATGATCCATATGCTTGATCTCAATGAGAACGGTAACTCTACCATCTATAAAGTCAAGTACCTCTTTTAATGTTGGAATTTTCTCTTCCTTAAACTGTGAATCAAACCACGAGCCTACTTCAAATTGCTTAAGTTCTTCAAGCGTATAATCATGAACATCGCCAGTTACGATGTTACCCAATGTGTCCTTAGCCAAACGATCAAGTCTTTGATCATGAAATACAATGATTTCTTCATCCTTGGTATGACGTACATCAAGCTCAATTTGATCTACTCCGAGCTCTAATGCTTTTTCAAATGCCGCCATGGTATTTTCCGGAGCTAGCCCAGAAGCTCCCTTATGAGCTATTATCTGAAATTCTTTACCACCTAGACGATCAATGTCAGTGCTAGCAAATAAATGACGATAGAGATATGGCTCAAAAAGCGACAATGCACCGAACAAAATAAAAAACGGGGCAGAGTAAAGTAGAAACTTCTTAGTCATTAGGGTGATTATTTAGACACGAAAAGTTAGTAAAAAAGTACCAAAAGCTACGATTTAGTTGGCTCTACTAGTTTTAAACCAAGCTCATCAAGCTGTTCAATAGATATTTTGGAAGGTGAGTCGATCATAACATCTCTTCCGGCATTGTTCTTAGGAAACGCAATGAAATCCCTAATACTTTGTTCTCCTGCCATAATAGCACATAGTCTGTCAAACCCAAAAGCAACCCCTCCATGCGGCGGTGCTCCGAATTCAAACGCACCCATAAGGAATCCAAACTGTGCTTCAGCTTCTTCTTTGCTAAATCCTAATACCTCGAACATTCTTGCTTGCATGTCTCTATCATGGATACGGATAGATCCTCCCCCAGCTTCAACACCATTGATAACCATATCGTAAGCATTTGCACGAACAGCACCTGGATCTGAATTCAACTTTTCTACGTCTTCTGGTTTTGGAGCTGTAAATGGGTGGTGCATGGCATGGTATCTTTCAGTTTCCTCATCCCATTCCAAAAGAGGGAAATCTAATACCCATGCAGCGGCCACTTGGTTTTTATCTCTTAATCCTAATCGTTCTCCCATCTCTAATCTCAGCTCATTTAGGGCCTTCCTAGTTTGATTTGCATCACCTGCTAGGATCAATAGTAGATCTCCAGGTCTCGCTCCAAACTTCTCTGCCCAACCTTTTAGTGCATCCTGATCAAAGAATTTATCCACCGAGGATTTGTAGGTGCCATCCTCGTTACATTTTACATAAACCAATCCTTTGGCTCCAATCTGTGGCTTTTTCACAAAATCCGTTAAACCATCTAGCTGTTTTCTTGTGTATTCTGCACAGCCTTCAGCGTTGATACCAACCACCAATTCGGCGCTATCAAATACAACAAAACCTTTACCCTGTGCTAAATCATTAAGTTCACAAAATTCCATTCCAAACCTAAGATCAGGCTTATCAGACCCGTACTTTGTCATGGCTTCATCATAGCTGATGCGTTGAAAATCTGGCAGCTCAATCCCTTTGATTTCCTTATATAAGAATTTAGTCATGCCTTCAAAAGTCTGTAATACATCCTCTTGCTCAACAAAAGCCATTTCACAGTCTATTTGTGTAAACTCTGGCTGCCTGTCAGCACGAAGGTCTTCATCTCGAAAACACTTTACTATTTGGAAATAGCGATCCATACCCGCTACCATCAACAGCTGCTTGAATGTCTGCGGAGATTGTGGCAGGGCGTAAAATTCATTTTCATTCATCCGCGAAGGCACCACAAAATCTCTTGCTCCTTCAGGTGTAGATTTAATTAGGTAAGGAGTTTCTACTTCCACAAATGATTCTTTGTTTAGATACTCTCTCACCTTTTGCATCATGGTATGACGCAATTGAAGTTTCTCTCTTATAGGATTTCTTCTAATGTCTAAGTACCTGTATTTCATGCGAAGATCCTCACCTCCATCGGTTTCATCTTCGATTGTAAAAGGCGGCACTTTTGACTCATTAAGAAGCTCAAGACTGTTCACTCTAATCTCTATGTTTCCAGTTAGCATCTTATCGTTTTTGGAGTATCGCTCTACCACTTCACCTGTAGCCTTCACTACAAATTCTCTCCCAACTTTTTTTGCCTGATCAATAATTACCTGATCAGTGATCCCTTCTTCAAATATCAATTGAGTGATCCCATAGCGGTCGCGAAGATCGATCCACACAACGCCCCCTTTGTCTCGTTGCTTTTGTACCCAACCACAAAGGGTTACGGTTTTCCCTACATGTTCCGAACGTAATTCTCCACAAGTATGTGTGCGTAGCATAAATCTCTTTTAATTGATGAATTTGAAAATTAAGGCGCAAAGGTAGGGGCATCAACTGAAAATATCCCTCAAGTTTTTAGCTTTGAAGCATGAAGAAAATAATATCGCTCCTCGCCATGGTTTTGGCGATCCAATCCTTCGCGCAATCTTATGCAAAAGTAGAAGTCGGTCCTGAAGAAGATATCAGTCTAAAAATTCCAACCGATTTCATAAGTATGACTGATCAGGATAGAATGAAGCGTATATATTCTTCAAAAGTACCTCTTGCTCAATTTGCCAATGAAAATCAGGATGTTACACTAGGCGTAAACTACAACATCATGCGTTGGACAGAAAAGGACACCGATTTAGTTTATGGTTTTTACAAGGCAAGCGTCAACAATTTATTTGATGAGATTGAATTCATTCAAGATGAAATTAAGGAAATAAACGGGCGCAAATTCATCGTTTTTGAGTTCGTATCTACAGTTAAAAATGATAATGCTTTTTCTGGCTCGAGGGCTGCAAAAAACTACACTTACATTCAATACACTTCATATAACAATCAAGTATTACTATTCAATTTTGGATGTCGTGCCCGTCAGATGGGTACCTATCAAGCCATCGCAAAAGAGATCATGAATAGTATTGAGATTGACGACTAATGACTGGACTTAGCATTCATAGCGATGAGCATTTCATGAAACAAGCGCTAAATGAAGCTCAAAATGCATTTGATGAAGGAGAAATTCCGATAGGTGCAGTAGTAGTGTGTGAAAACAAAATCATTGCAAAAGATCACAATAGAGTAGAAAGACTTAATGATGCTACGGCCCATGCAGAAATGCTTGCAATTACGGCTGCGCAGAATCATTTGGGATCAAAGTACCTCAATGAATGCACGCTTTATGTGACCTTAGAACCTTGCAGCATGTGTGCAGGAGGTCTATTTTGGACACAACTTGGGAAAGTTGTTGTTGGAGCAAGAGACAAAGAGCGAGGCTTCTCAAAATTCAGTGAAGACATCATTCATCCGAAAACAGATCTTAAGTTGGGCGTCATGGCAAGTGAGTCCGAAGTTTTAATAAAAGAATTCTTTAAGAAGCTTCGTGGCAACTAAACATGCCCGACTCTTGTTATCTTCACAAAATCATTAAAGAAAAAATAAAAATCACATAATTATGGCTTTTGAATTACCAAACCTACCTTATTCTCACGACGCATTAGAACCACATGTAGATGCTAAAACGATGGAAATTCACCATGGAAAGCACCACGCAGCTTATGTATCTAAGGTAAATGCAGCAATTGAAGGAACAGAAATGGATGGAAAATCTATCGAAGACCTTTGCAAAAATCATTCAGACAATGGAGCTGTAAGAAACAATGGAGGTGGTCACTATAATCACACATTATTTTGGTCTATAATGAGCCCTAACGGAGGTGGTGAGCCTTCAGGCGCATTGGCTGATGCCATCAACAGTGCTTTTGGTTCATTCGAAAAATTCAAAGAAGAATTTAGTAATGCCGCTGCAACAAGATTTGGAAGTGGTTGGGCTTGGCTTTGCAAAATGGATGATGGTTCGTTGGAAGTATGTTCTTCTGCAAACCAAGATAATCCGCTAATGCCGGGCGTAGGATGTGGCGGAACTCCAATCCTAGGACTAGATGTTTGGGAGCACGCGTATTACTTAAATTATCAAAACAGAAGACCAGACTATATCAGTGCATTTTTCAATGTTGTTAACTGGGATGCTGTGAGCGAAAAATTTGCTGGATAATTGACAATTAATTTTTCCGTATATATTTGCGACCAGAAATGAGAACAAATGCGCTACATCATCATGCACATCATTACAACTTCACTCGAAAGAGGTAAGAAGATGATGCTGTAGTATATGAAAATAAATACAAAGGCCTGTCGGATTACCGACAGGCCTTTTTTTGTCACTACGTGACAGGAATTTATTTGAAAGAGTTAGCATTTCAATTAAAAATTGAAGACAAAAAATAAAAATCTAAACATCCCCAAAAAGAATGGGTTAGAGCTTAAATGAAATTAAAGCAATGGCTCAAATTCTTAAAATAGCTGTACAGAAAAGCGGACGCCTGAATGAAAAAAGCATGGGCCTCCTAAAAGAATGTGGAATTAAAATAAATAACGGAGGTAAACTCATGTCCACTGCTTCCAATTTCCCATTAGAGGTATTCTACTTGAGAGATGATGATATCCCGCAGTACGTGGCAGAAGGTGTAGCTGATATTGGAATAGTGGGAGAAAACGAATACCTGGAAAAGCAACAGCCAGTTGAGATTATTAATCGCCCAGGTTTTTCAAAATGCCGCCTTTCTCTAGCTATAAGAAGAGAAGAAGTCTATGATGGTCTTTCGTGGTTTGAAGGGAAGCGAATTGCAACCAGTTATCCGGTAATTCTAAAAAGCTATTTAGAAAAAAATAAGATCAATGCTACCGTTGAAGTAATAAGTGGCAGTGTTGAAATTGCTCCAGGTATAGGCCTTGCTGATGCTGTATTCGATATCGTGAGTACAGGAAGTACACTTCTCGCCAATGGGCTAAAGGAAGTTGAGGTAGCGATTAGAAGTGAGGCTTTACTAGTTGCAAACACGATGTTGACTAGAGAAAAGAAAGCGATTCTTGACAAATTGATTTTTAGAATTGAAGCTGCGAAGGCTGCGAAGCAGAACAAATACATTTTACTGAATGCGCCTAATGAAAACCTAGATTCTATTATTGAGCTTCTTCCTGGAATGAGAAGCCCCACAGTTCTTCCCCTTGCTGATGATGGATGGAGCAGCGTGCATAGTGTAATTCAAGAAGATGATTTTTGGGAGGTAATTGATCAATTGAAAGAAAAGGGTGCTGAGGGAATCTTAGTTTGTCCTATTGAAAAAATGATTGTGTAATGATGAATAGTCATAACTATCCTAACAAATCAGATTGGCAAAGTCTCTGCCAACGGCCTACTTACGATCTATCCGAGATGGAAGAACAAGTAGGTGCTATAATGGAAGCGGTAAAGACTGATGGTGATCAAGCACTTCTTCAATTCAGTAAGAAATTTGATGGAGTAGCATTGGATGAATTATCTATTGATATCACAAGCAGCACATTTCAAATTGATCCTGCACTTGCAGAAGCTATTATTATTGCTAAATCCAACATTGAAGATTTCCACTATTCACAAAAGGAAGAGGTTCAAAAAATTGAGACCATGCCAGGGGTTAACTGTTGGAGAAAAAGCGTAGCAATCCAAAAGGTAGGCTTATATATTCCCGGTGGCTCTGCCCCACTGTTTTCAACCTTGCTTATGCTTGCAATACCCGCAAAAATCGCAGGTTGCAAAGAAATAGTGGTATGTACGCCACCTACAAAGTCGGGCACGTTGGATGAAGTCATCGGGTGGACCTGTCAGCTATTGGGCATAAATAAAATCTATCTAACAGGAGGCGCTCAGGCTATTGCTGCCATGACTTTTGGCACAGAGACCATTTCTAAAGTAGATAAGATATTCGGTCCAGGAAACCAATATGTAACGGCTGCCAAGCAATTAGCTCAAAAATATGGAGTAGCTATCGATATGCCCGCAGGACCAAGCGAAGTACTGGTTATTGCTGATAAATCAGCTTATCCTCAGTTTGTAGCTTCTGACTTACTTTCTCAAGCTGAGCATGGCGGAGATAGTCAGGTCGTTTTAGTCAGTGACTCAAATGAGTTGATTGAGGAAGTTCAACTGGAGATAGAAAAGCAGGTGCAGGATTTACCTAGAATGGAAATTGCTAAACAAGCACTTTCAAATAGTCAGGCTGTGTTAGTGAGCGATATGAATGAAGCTGTAGATTTTAGCAATACCTACGCACCGGAGCACTTGATTATTGCAACAGATAATGCAGAAGAGCTTGCTGCCGATATTACTATTGCGGGAAGTGTATTTCTTGGACATTGGAGTTGTGAAAGTGCAGGAGACTATGCAAGTGGCACCAATCACACGTTACCTACCAATGGGTTTGCTAGGAACTATAGTGGTGTTTCGTTGGATAGCTTCGTTAAAAAAATCACCTTTCAAAACTTGACAAAAAGTGGCATACAACAACTAGGACCACACATTGAAAAAATGGCTGAAGCAGAACAGCTACAAGGACATAAAAATGCAGTTACGCTACGATTAAAAGAAATATTAAATAATCAAAAATGAAAAAATTTCTTATTTCACTAATAACTATCTCGTCTTTTATCCTAAATGGCCAAGAAATTAAAAATGACCTTGTTTTTGAAGAAACGGCTTCGTTAAGTGGCAGGGGTTTTTCATCTCTTATTTATAAAAATGGAGAACCTCGCTTAATGACGATTCATAAACAAGGAATAAATATTATAGATATCAATTCTGGGAAACTAATAAATTCCTTCGAGCTGAAGGGCTATCACAATAAAGAGCTTCTTGGCTACTCTTATACCGATGAATTGTTACTTTTCTTTAAAGAAGACCCATTATTTGAGATTATTTTAACTGTCTCGAAAACTAACAGAGTAAGGAAAGTTCCCGCAAACGCAGCTATTTCAGAGGATGAAATTTTCTTAAACTCATTTACCACAAATGGACAATTTTACATACTTACTATAACACGCAAATCCTCAACACTCAACTTGCACAGTTTTAAGTCCTTTGCCCTAGGAGAAAAAAAGAGCTATGACTTATCCGAATACTTTCCATCTGGCTCGCTGTTTAAGGAATTGAAAAAAAGAAGAGGTGAAAATGCACCACCAACATTAGGTGGTTTGCCACCTGCCATCACACTAGTCAAGGATCAGTTTACCAGTCTTTATGAAATTTCTAAGTTATCTAAACTATATATTGATGATGCATCAGCAATAATAACTTTAGACAATGGCTTAAAAACAGACCTGATTCAACTAGACCTTAATAGCCTAAAGTTCTCTTTCAAATCATTGAAATCATTTACGGAGTGTACATATTCAAATTCTTTAATAAAGAATAATGCATCAAACTCTATGGTCAATGGAAATGAAATTTGGATGTGTAAAGTCTGTAGAGAGGCCATGCATGTTTCTAGAAGTAATTTAGACGGAAGCAACGAAGTATCATGGAAATATGAAATCGACAAAGATCAGGGCACTAGCCCTGTTTATACTCCAATTGGCGCTATCACCAAAAAGAAGTTGAAAGCAATTAGTAATAGAAACGTTGGGGTTATAGCTCAGAAAATTGGAGATGAAGAACTGCTATTAATTGGTGGATATATAACTAAATCTGCCCCCATACCTGCCCCATCCGGTGTGGTTTTCTTTTCTGTTAATTATTCCGATGAAGAATCCGTTTTACTATCTGGTGTTCGTAATATGGATAACTCGGATGATAGAAAGTTTGAAGATAATCCTTTCATTAAGGTGAATAATGAAATAAAAAGAATGAAAGAAAATTCTCATAGATACATCTATCCTTTTCAGATAATGAACGATATCTATATATCATATTACGAGTCTTCAGAAAAATTATTCAAAATCATAAAATACAAAGGGTATTAGCCTTTATTAATTCACTTAAATGTTTGACATAAAGAATATCACGCGCGCAAATGTATTGGCAATGAAGCCATACAGTACTGCAAGAAATGAATTTGATGGCATGGCCGATGTATCACTAGATGCGAATGAAAATCCTTTTGGATTCGGCCTAAACAGGTATCCAGACGGAACCATGCAAAAGGTCAAATCAGCCTTCGCAAAATTCAGGAATACAGATTCCGAAAAACTAATTTTTGGGAATGGAAGTGATGAACTGATAGATTTATTAATTCGTGCTTTCTGCGAGCCAGGCAAAGACAAGATTCTTACGTTCACCCCTTCGTTTAGCATGTATTCGGTCTATGCTGAAATCAACAATGTTGAAGAAATCCAAATTCCACTAACTAGCAATTTTCAAATTGATCCTCAGTCTGTTGAGACTGCTATAGCCGATCAAAACTTAAAATTGATATTTATCTGTTCTCCCAATAACCCAACAGGAAACAGCATTGAGCAACAAACGATACTGGACATTACAGAAAGATTTAAAGGGCTTGTAGTTGTAGATGAGGCTTACGTTGACTTTAGCAATGAAACACTCGTTGGAAAAGACATACCTAATCTTTTTATTCTTCAAACATTCAGTAAAGCCTTCGGTCTTGCTGGTGCACGTTTGGGAGCGGGCATTGGAAGTACTGAAATCATAGACATATTAAATAAAATCAAGCCTCCATATAATGTAAATGCTTTAACACAGGACCAAGCATTGGAGGCATTAGAACGTCCGGAAGAAATAAGGAAACAAGTCGAAACTCTTGAGAAACAGCGAGATAAACTGACAGATTCTTTAGGACAAATAGCTAGTGTTAAAAAAGTTTATCCTTCTAAAGCCAATTTCTTATTAGTTGAATTTGAGGATGCAAAAATTACCTATGACCTCCTTCTCAAAAATGGAATTGTGGTAAGAGATCGCTCAAAGCTAATTGACGGATGCTTGAGAATTACGGTGGGTACCCCCGAAGAGAACGCTAAACTGCTTGCCGTATTAAATGAGCAAGAATATCAAGCTGAGGGTAGAGTTGGCAGATGTATCAGATCTACTTCTGAAACGAAAATCAGAATCGAAGTTAATCTTGACGATGCCAATAACAGTACGATCTCAACTGGTATTGCTTTCTTCGATCACATGCTCGATCAGATTGCACGACATGGATCCATTGGACTAAATGTTCAGGTGAAAGGAGATCTCAATATTGATCCACACCACACGATTGAAGACACCGCATTAGCATTAGGAACAGCTTTCAATGACGCCTTGAAAGAGCGAAAAGGAATAGAACGCTATGGATTTTTACTGCCTATGGACGATTGTTTGGCGCAAGTAGCAATTGACTTTGGAGGTCGGCCTTGGTTGGAATGGGATGCTGATTTTAAAGCAACTTATCTGGGCGAACTTCCAACAGAAATGGTCTCCCATTTTTTCAAATCTTTTTCGGATACTGCGAGATGTAATCTGAATGTTAAAGCAGAAGGAGAAAATGATCATCATAAAATTGAATCCATCTTCAAGGCATTTGCTCGAGCGATAAAAATGGCTGTGAGAAAAGACGATAGCGGGGTATTACCATCAACCAAGGGAGTGTTATGATTGCCATTGTAAAATATAACGCCGGAAACATACGGTCGGTGAAAAACGCTTTGGATCGAATTGGAGTCGAGTCGAAACTCACTGATGATCCTGAAGAGTTGAGAGCTGCAGATAAAGTAATCTTTCCAGGGGTAGGTGAAGCGAAGACTGCCATGAACTACCTAAGAGAAAGGAAACTTGACGAGGTATTAATCAACCTTGAGCAACCATTTCTAGGTATTTGCTTAGGGATGCAACTCATGTGCTCATATTCAGAAGAACGTGACACCCAATGTCTTGGAATTTTTGATGAAAAAGTAAAAAAATTTCCTCCAAAAGGACTGGTACCACACATGGGATGGAATGACTTCCTCAACATGGAGGGTGCACTCTTTGAAAATATCAAGACTAGCGAAAACATGTACTTTGTACATAGCTATTATGTAGAGGTTGGTGACGACACCATTGGAGAAACAGACTATTTAATACCCTTCTCATCTGCATTGCAAAAAGACAATTTCTACGGTGTCCAATTTCACCCTGAGAAGTCTGCAGAAAGTGGAAGAAAGTTAATCGAGAATTTTTTAGACTTATGAGAATAATTCCTGCTATAGATATTATCGAAGGCAAGTGCGTGCGTCTTTCAAAAGGCGACTATGATACTAAAAAGGTCTACAATGAAGATCCTTTAGAAGTTGCTAAGTCATTTGAAGATGCTGGATTATCCTATCTACATCTGGTGGATTTAGATGGTGCTAAGGCGAAGCATATTGTCAACTGGAAAGTCCTAGAAAAACTAGCCACTCGAACCAGTCTAACCATCGATTTTGGCGGAGGTGTAAAGTCCGATGAAGACTTGCGAATTTCTTTTGAGAGTGGCGCAAGTCAAATTACTGGAGGAAGCATCGCAGTAAAAGAACCTGTACTATTCACTTCGTGGATAACTAAGTATGGATCAGAAAAGATCATCCTGGGAGCAGATGCCATGGACGGCAAGATAGCAGTAACCGGATGGCAAGAAGACACCGATCAAGAGGTACAGTCTTTTATTGAAGAGTATGTTGAAAAAGGAATTGAATATGTGATCTCAACAGATATCTCCAAAGACGGCATGCTTGCAGGCCCCTCTTTTGAACTTTATCAATCGATCATCAACAAACTACCTAATGTTAAACTTATAGCAAGTGGTGGAGTAAGTAATTTAGATGATTTGATACGATTAAAAGAAGATGGATTAGAAGGAGCGATTGTTGGAAAAGCCATCTATGAAGGATTTATTCGACTAGAAGATTTAAGAGAATTGATCGATTAAGTTAGCGTTTAATGACTGCAGAAGAATTAAAAAACAGGACTTTACGATTTGGAGTAGATGTTGCGCTCTTTAGCAAAACAATCTATGAAAATCCAATTTTAAGACCCTATGCAAATCAACTTATTCGTGCTTCTAGTTCTGTTGGAGCTAACTACAGAGCAGCATGCCGAGCAAAATCAGGCAAGGACTTCCTCAATAAATTAAAAATTGTAGAAGAAGAATGTGATGAATGTATGTTCTTTTTTGAGCTTCTGAAAGAGCTAAAACCAGACTGCAATACTTTAGTTGATCCTTTATGGAAAGAAGCAAATGAAATCCTATCAATTATTGTTGCTTCAATTAGCACTACCCGAAAGAAATTAAATCAATCGAAAAATTCTTAAATCAATAATTCGAATGACTCTAAAAAAACGCATCATCCCTTGCCTTGATATTAAGGACGGCCAGACTGTAAAAGGTGTCAACTTTGTAGACATTCGAAACGCAGGTGATCCTATTGAACTCTCCAAAAGATACGTGGAAGAGGGTGCCGATGAACTAGTATTTCTAGACATCACAGCAACAGTTGATGGTCGAAAGACTTTCGCTTCACTCGTTCGAGACATCGCTCACGAAATAAACATTCCTTTCACTGTTGGCGGGGGTATTTCTTCTATCGAAGATGTGCAAATATTGTTGGAAGCTGGTGCAGATAAAGTAAGCATCAACTCTGCTGCAGTTCGTAATCCATCATTAGTGAAAGAAATTTCCGATGAGTTTGGAAGTCAATTCGTAGTGGTTGCGATTGATGCGGGATTGGTGGATGAGGTTTGGAAAGTATTTGTGAAAGGAGGACGTGAAGCTACCGAACTGGATGTGTACGATTGGGCTAAAGAAGTGGAAGCTCTTGGCGCTGGCGAGATCTTACTCACCTCCATGCAAAACGATGGCACAAAAGCTGGGTTTGCGCTAGAACTTACTGATAAGCTTTCTGCAGATCTAAGCATCCCGGTAATTGCTTCTGGGGGTGCTGGAACGAGTGAGCACTTTAAGGAAGTATTTGAAAAAACCGGAGCGACCGGAGCATTAGCAGCCAGCGTTTTCCATTTTGGAGAAATTCCGATTCCAGAATTAAAAAATTATTTAAAGGACCAAAATATTTCAGTACGATGAATTTAATCCCAGCAGTTATCCAACACGCTCAAACCAATCAGGTATTGATGCTAGGGTATATGAATGATGAGTCTCTTGCTAAAACAAAGAAGGAAGGAAAGGTGACTTTTTATAGTCGCAGCAAGCAACGATTGTGGACCAAAGGGGAATCATCTGGTAATTTCTTAGATGTGGTAAGCATAGAAGAAGACTGCGACAAAGACACTTTTCTGATTAAAGTTATACCAGTAGGCGAAACCTGTCATACCGGAACCTATACCTGCTTTGGCGAAAAACAGCCATCGGGCTTTTTGCATGAGCTGCAAGGCATCATTCAATCAAGAAAAGACAACCCCTCTGAAAAATCGTACACAACAGAACTTTTTCAAAAAGGCACCAAGAAGATTGCTCAGAAAGTTGGCGAAGAGGCGACTGAGGTCATCTTAGAAGCTATGGATGGAAGAAAAGACCTGCTTATTGAAGAATCATCTGATTTGATGTATCACTTGCTCGTGTTGCTTGCGGATCAGGGATTAAAACTTGAAGATATTGAAGCTAAGTTGATGGAACGACACATAAAAAAATGACTGCCCACTTTTGGGCAGTCAACACGAATCATCAATTGAATTTACCATGATTCAAATTGATAAGTCTTTTCCAACCAGCTATTTGGTGTTTTTAGCAACTACAGCATCGTAATCTGCAAATTGTGCGTCCATACTTTGCTTAATCATACTGAGTACATTGGTCTTAAATTTCTCTTTGTCAACCATGTAGACATCATCTACCACTTTGGCTCCAAGAAATTCCATTCCTTCGTTATCAATTCCCGTATAATAATCTTTCATTCCGGCAGTTTCGATACTTCCAATGTATCCACCGACCTTATTTTTTTCCCAGATGGTAGCAGTCAATCCACCTAGCATACTTAGTTGTGGTTTTGACTTTACAGAAGCTGTACTACCTAGAGCAGCAGTCTTGAATGAGATGAAATCGATGGTAGCAGTATAGCCGGTGGAATTCCCAATACCTAATGTCCACATATGCTTTGCATTTCCTACATTGGGCAGAATTCCTGAGCCTGAGTATGCTATATCAACTCCTTCAGGCCATGCTTGAATTGTATGAGATTTCTTTTGACGATCGTCATATATCCCTCCGTTTACAATCTTGGCATTTCCTTTTTTCTCACCCTTTTTATAAGGTTTGCTATTCATCATAGTTTCCTTATCGGCTAAGGTTATTGAGATATTTCTTTTCTTCCAATTTGCTACAAAATAGGCATAAGCTTCATTGGCAATCTCTTGAGCTAAAGGTTCGTCAATACCTCCGAGTCTGGCTCTTACCCCTACTTGGGCTCCATTTGCACCTCGATCCTCATCGAATTTGTACATGTTAAACGTGATGGCAAAGTTGTCAATAAGAAGATCAGAAACAGGAGTTGCAACCAACTTCCCTTTGCCCATAATATTACTTTTTACTTTTCCAACCTCAACTTGCGCAATGGCAAAACTTCCAATAAGCAGCAAGCCTACAAGTGCTATCAATTTTTTCATGGCAGTAATTAGTGTTTTAGTTTCTAATCCAAATTTCACTTTTTGCCCTATGCATTAAGTAGGGCATATGCCCTATTTTCTTGAAAATTGATGTTGTACTTTTAAGACTGTGAAATCCGCCATTGTTATCATATCAGTTCTTATCTCATGGACTACTTTCGGTCAATATCGATTTGATCATATTAACACGATAGATGGCCTTTCTCAAAACTCAGTAAACGACATTTTTCAAGATTCGGAAGGCTTTCTATGGCTTGCTACTCAAGAAGGATTAAATAGGTACGATGGATACGAATTTGTCAAATACACCATGGAAGGCGAAATGGATATGGCCGGAAACTTCCTGTGGAGCATTATTGAAGATGACTTTGGAAACATTTGGACAGCCTCGTCAAGCGGGGCCACCAGACTTAATTGGCGAAATGGAAACTCAACACATTTTGTAATAAGTAAAGAAGAAAAATTTAGAGGGCAGATCAATCAGGTTTTACGCGTTTTTCTACAAGAAGGAAAAATAATAATTGGCTATGGCGAAGGAGCATATGTAATTAGTCCCCTCTCCTATCCCGACTCAACAACTGTAATTCTCAAAGAAGAGCACCTTAAAAAAAATGCGGTAAACAATGAAGCGCTGAAGTATTACAACACGATCAATTATGAAAAGACTAAATACCTACTGACTCGAACACATTTGGTTAAGAATGAAATTGATTCAATTTCATTACCAGAGGGATACAAGTGTTCAAGGTTTAAGTCTGAGCTTTTTCGTTGGGAAAAAGGAATCTTTATAGGCACAGACAATGGAATGCTGCATTATAATTTCAGCAACAATAAGATAGCACGTATTTCCTGTTTGCAAGAGGCTATAAATGAAATTATATGGGGTCCTGAAAAAAAAGAGCTCTGGGTAGCCACTGACAATGGGATTCATCTATTCGATCCCTTTGAATTTTCCTGCTCAACTATCATTCAATCAGGCGAAGAGGAATACGACTTGACAAGCAATACAATTGCTGCTTTGATGAAAGACAAAGATGGGTTAATCTGGGTTGGCACGGCAAATGGAGGTGTCAATATCTACGACCCTCGAAAGGATAGATTTAAATTTCTCAGTAAGAATAATGGCTTTAGTGATAAAGCTGTTTGGAGCGTCTATTTGACTCAGGAGCACCTTTTAGTGGGTGCAGATAATGGACTCTATGTAGGATCGGTAAAAGGAAGTATTACTGAAAACTTATTTGCTGAAGCGGCAATAAGTAACGTATATAAATTCAACAGTGAACATCTTCGAGACAAGAGAATTACCGCAATAGAACGGCTAAGCGAACATGAATTTATTGTAGGAACCTTTGAAGAAGAGTTAATAATCATCAATCTAAAGACTAAAGCATCCAGTGTCAAAAAGCTTCATGAAAATGACATCACACCTCATGTGGTCTCAGCAATAAAAAAGCTAGAAGAAGAAATTTGGGTAACTACGCACAATGGCTTATTTCTTTTCTCAAAAGACTTAGCACTCAAAGAGTATTTTCATCATCAATCCAACCCCAAAAAATTCCCCACCAATTACTACTTATCAGCCTTTGTGAGCAAGGACGGTACCGTTTGGGTTGGCAATAACGTTGGCTTTTACACCATTTCACCTGAGAAAGAATTCAGCGTATTCGGATACAACAAAAATCAAAGAGATTCTGGACCGGCTTTCAATTTCGTTTCAGGTTTTTTTGAAGATCACAATGGTGATATATGGGTGGCTACCTTTGGCGGAGGAGTGAGTTTATTTAACCGAGAAACAAAAAAATTTACCCACTTTGACAAATCCAATGGTTTAGCCAACGAGATATGTTCTGCCATCATCGGAAGTAAAGAGGGGGTTTTTGTCAGCACCAATGGTGGTATAAGCAGGATAGATATTGCGAACCACAAAATTACTAATTACAATACCTCAGATGGTCTAATAAATAATGAATTTGCAATTGCCTCGTCGTTTCAAAATGGCAATAACTTCATGTTTGGTAATGTAAATGGACTGGTAATATTCAATCCAGCAGATTTAAAGGATAACGCAAATTCACCCATGCCTGTAATCACAAAGTTGAGCATCAATTATAAGGAGAACTTAAGATCAAGAATTGCCGAATCCCAACTAGAAATCACTCCCGAAGACCGAATATTTAGCCTGGAATTTTCAGCTATGTCACATCGGAAAAAAGATCAAATCACATATCAATATTCACTAACTAACTTTAATGAAAACTGGGTTGATGCTGGTCCTTTTGAAAGACGTGCAACTTACTCACTTCCGCCAGGTGAATATACATTTAAGGTACGTGCTAAAAGCGGCTCAACACAAAGCGAGACCAGAACTTTTGCTATCGTTGTTCATCCTTCTTTTTATCAAACTTGGTGGTTCTATTCTATTGTCGGTATTGGTTCCGTTCTCGGAGTCTTCCTGTTGTCACGATACTATTCAAACCAACAACTCAAAAAACAGCTAAGAAAGATGGAAATGCAGCAAAAAATTCAGAGTGAGCGAGAGCGAATAAGTAGGGATTTGCACGATAATGTTGGTTCACAAATCACTTATATAGCTACCTCAATAAATAATCTTTCAGGAGTAGATTCTCCTGAGGCTATAAAAGAGCTCGGGGAATTTACACGAGACACCATGAGGCAACTTCGAGAAACCATCTGGGTAATAAACAATGATGAGGTCACAATTGAAGAACTGAAAACCAAGGTCATCGATTATCTTTCGGAGATTCTCCAACCCTATCCCGGAATTTTTCATGAGGTTCACTTTTCAAAATCTTCAGAGAAGTTAAATCCTAGTGTTGCGATAAATATTTTCAGGTTAATTCAAGAGGCAGTAAACAACTCAGTAAAACATGCGAATCCAAAATTGATTAGGATAGAATTTACGCTTGAAGATTCAACCTACCTATCCATATCAGATGATGGAATTGGGTTTTCCGGAGATGATAAAATGGGACATTTCGGACTAGTTAATATGCGAAAAAGAGCTAAAGAACTTAGAGCAGAATATCAACTTATTTCGGCCAAGGAAAAAGGTACTCAAATCATATTGCGTAACTTTAAAATAGGTCAAATGACGTAGCTTTTAACAAAGCATTAACCATAATTTTGATTGATATGAAGATAAGAGTAGGCTTAGCGGACGATAATCCAAAATTGCTTCAGTCGATTTCTGCCGGCCTAAAGCAGTATGAGCAAATTCAAATTGAATTTGTAGCTATCGATGGAAATGAAGTCCTAGAACGTCTGGACAAATACCCCATTGATGTGATGCTAATGGACATAAACATGCCTGACATGAATGGCATCGAGGCTACAGAAAAAATCAAAGAAAAATTTCCTGACATCAAAGTGATTATGCTCACTGTCTTTGATGAAAATGACAAAATATTTGACTCGATTCTTGCGGGAGCGTCTGGCTACCTTTTGAAAGATGTAAAGACGATACAAATTGTAGAAGCTATCGAAGATGTTCTGGATGGGGGTGCTCCTATGAGTCCGGAAATTGCGACTCGAATTCTTGGGCTTCTAAGAGGTAAATCCACAGGTGAGTTGAAGAAAGAGCGCGCCAAGCAATTCAACTTAACAAATAGAGAACTTGAAATCCTACAAGAAATCGCTTCTGGTGCCCATTACAATCAGATTGCTGAAAAACTCTTTATATCACCCAAGACCGTCCGAAAACATATTGAAAACATCTATAGCAAGTTGCATGTCCACAATAAAGTAGAAGCAATTCAGCTCGCAATGAAGCATAAGATGATCTAATAAAGACTACCATAACCAGCATTTTAATGGGGCCTGTTTTTCAAAGCAGGCCTTTTTATCTTTATAGTGATCCACAAGTTTCATCATGTTTCAACATCTAATGGATATGAAGAAGATTCTACTATTACTCCTACCTTTTTCTGCCTTTTCGCAGTTCACCAATGAATTATCAATTCCAACAACCATAGAGGGCACAACCTTCGCTCTAACTATTGACGAGTCTACTCGTCAATTTTTTGATGGCACCATCACGGAAACTATTGGCTTCAATGGGAATTTCTTAGGACCGACATTGATCTTTAATCAAGGGGACGACATTGAAATTTCCGTTCAAAACGATTTAGATGAGCCTACCACCGTACATTGGCATGGAATGCACGTATCTCCAGAAGATGATGGCGGCCCTCACACGGTCATTGCTGCCGGAACAACCTGGAGGCCAGATTTTACCGTTTTAGATAGAGCAACAACCTTCTGGTACCATCCTCACCTTCACGAAAAAACCAACGAACATGTAACTAAGGGAGCTGCCGGAATGATCATTATTCGATCTGATGATGAAGCAGCGCTTACTTTACCAAGGACTTACGGAGAAGATGACATCCCGATGATTATTCAGTTCAAGAGTTTTACTGCTAATAATCAACTCGACGAAAGAGGAGACGATACAGACTTTATGGTAAATGGAACATTGGATCCTTACGTAGAATTGCCTTCACAGATGGTTCGATTGCGCTTATTGAATGGCTCAAACGAACGTGTTTTGAACATAGGATTTGATGACGATCGCGATTTCTATCAAATCGGATCGGATGGCGGATTGTTAACTGCACCTGTCACAATGGATAGATTGAGACTTTCCACCGGAGAGCGCGCTGAAATCGTAGTAGATCTTTCTAATGACAATGGGTCTACGCTCAAACTCATGACCTATGCTTCAGAGTTTGGACCAGGCATCCCAGGAGGTGGCGGAGGAATGGCTCAAGGATTTGATGGACAAGACACCGAATTCCTAGAGATTCGAGTGGGGGAACAAACATCAAATCCCGTTACTTCTCTACCAACAACATTAGCAACTCATACACCTTGGGAAGAGAGTGAGGCTGATAGAGAGCGAACGATTACAATGGAAGGAAATGGTCCTGGCAATCCATTTAACCTAGACAACCTACTTTTCGATATAGATCTGGTGAACGAAACGGTACTTCTTGATGATGTTGAAATTTGGACCATCACTAACAACACCAATATTGGTCATCCGTTTCATATCCACGACGTACAATTCTACATCCTAGACAGAGACGGGGTATCACCACCTGAAAACGAACAGGGACTAAAAGATGTGGTTTTTGTTGAAGGCGGCGAGACTGTAAGGTTTATTACTAAGTTTGAGGATTTTGCAGATTCTGAAGTGCCATACATGTATCACTGTCACATCCTGCCACACGAAGATGGTGGCATGATGGGCCAGTTCATCGTAGTGGAAGAAGAAGAGGTGCTCGGATTAGAAGAACAGCGAAGTAAATTCAGAATCTATCCAAACCCTGTTACTGACAGAATAGTGAGAGTCCTACTACCTGATAGTGTAGATCCAAGCTCAGAGGTTGGATTCAAAATACATGATTTATCAGGCAAAGAAGTTGCCCATTTTCCATCAAAAATATGCGGTCCTTCAAACCTAAAGATCATCTACTTAGAAGATTACAAAGAAGGCATTTATACACTTACTACTAGTGTGGATGGAGTGCAAGCCTCCTCTATCCGAATGATATTGAAATAGACTTAATCTATTGGATATGGTACGAAAACAAAATTTGTGAATTGTTCATCGATTACGAACAAGCAGCAAAATTCATCAGGGTCTTTGTAATTTTCTTTAAAGATTTTTTCATCCGCTATTAGCCCTCGTTGAGAAAATTCTTCCATGAAAGAAGCATAATAGTGCCAGTTGTTTTCAGCTTGAAAAGCTTCTACAAGTACTTGGCCAATGGGCTGACTAACTTGACACATTGGGAAAACCGGATACTTAGAAAACTCTTGCTTTCTTATGGCATATGAAGCCTCTTTTAAAGATTCGGATACTTTAACAAAGTCAGAAGATATCCTCCCTAAATCCTTCGGGTTTAAATCTGGATCGTTTTGCATTGAGTCAACAAATTTACAAGAAACAAGCAACGTCCAAAATACAAATAACAAACACGAACCAAAACATGTGGTTGCACTTCTCTTAGCCGAATTCTAATCCCTGCAATCCTTCGCCCGCTTCATTAACAACTATATTATTAACTTCAAACTATTCATTCGTTCATTGAAATGTACACTTTGTCCAACTTTAGACATCTTTCATTCAATGTCCAAGAAAACCATCTGTGCTTTAGTATAATTAGAATAGTTTAGCTTGAACGATTCCTACTAGACTAAAGAAAATGAATAAAATCACCAATTTCCTTTTCCTTACCTTTTCACTATTATCTACGTTTCATTCGATTGGTCAAATAAGACTGAATGCTGACCTTCCAGAAGGCGGAACTGTTTTTAGTGGAACGGAAATAATCAGTCCTGATGGCACTACAGTGATATATGTCGCAGATCAAATAACCCAAGGAGTATTTGAGCTATTTAGCGTCCCAATCACTGGTGGCGAACCCGTTAGACTAAATTCAGATCTACCTGAAGGAGGAGATGTCATTCCTAATTTGTCTTCATCAAATACCGGTGAAATATTTTCCGATGTAAAATTAACTTCGGACGGTAAATATGTTGTTTATTTAGCTGATCAGATCACTGATGGTGTAGTAGAGCTCTTCAGCGTGCCTATTGGGGGAGGAACTTCTATCCGACTCAATTCAGACTTACCGAATGGCGGGGAAGTTCTCACTGGATATAAAATTAGTCCTGATGGCACAAGAATCGTTTATCGTGCCGATCAAAATACAGATGATGTCATTGAGATTTTTAGTGTGCCGGTAACAGGAGGCACTCCCATTCGACTCAATGGGGATTTAGTTGATGGTGGTAATGTATTGCACAGGATGAGCCCTCCAGATGGTGATGGTTTTCAAATAAGCCCCGATGGTTCAAGAGTGGTATATCTTGCTGATCAAGATATCGATGAAGTAATTAATATCTATTCGGTTCCAATTACAGGTGGTTCAATTGTCAGAATAAATAGCGATTTAGACATTAACGAGGACGTTGACTGGCTCTTTCAAATCACAAGTACCAATGCATTAATTTTTCTTGCAGACAAGCTTACTGATGATCTTAAAGAAATTTTTATAACTCCAATAACAGGCGGAGCTACTATTAGATTGAATGACGAATTCCCCGAAGGCGCAGCTTTCTCCAATCAATTATTGCTTTCCCCAAATGAAGATTATTTAGTCTATGTGGCAGAGCAACTTACTGCAGGACTGCCAGAGCTTTTTAGTGTTAAGTTAACAGACAGAGACCCCTTTCGGCTTAATACCAATCTCAGAGATGGTTCCCTTGGCATACTTAAACCCATTGCCTTCAGTCCGGATGGATCTTATGTAGTTTATGCTGCAGGTCAAGCTTCTTCTGAATCAACGCTTTTCAGTGTGCCAATTTCTGATGGTACTCCCATTGAACTTAATTCAGGAGGTTCGCTCTTTAATGGATATAAAGTAACTCCAAATAGCAGTACAGTAGTTTATATTGGGGGTCAAAATGATCCAAACATTGATGAACTATACAGCGTGCCAATTACTGGAGGGAATCCTACCCGACTAAATCCTGATCTTGTAGAAGGTGGTGACCTAAATGGATTTATACTCACTCCTGACGGAACAAGAGTTATTTATAACGCTGATCAAAATATTGATGGAGTTGATGAAATTTTCAGCGTTCCTGTAGAAGGAGGTAGCTCTGTACAGATTAGCGGAGACCTTGTGAGCGGAGGTAATGCAAATCGACCTTCCCAAGTTAGTTCTGATGGAACAAGAATAGTTTATACTGCTGATCAAAACTCAGATGGAATAGTAGAGCTGTTTAGTACATTAATAGACGTTGTGGAGCCAATTGCTAACGAATTTGACGATAGAATTGAAACCGAGGGTTTTGAATCTACGACAATCAATCTTAATTCCATTTTTGAAGATGCTGGAAATGGCCTTGAAATTTCAGCTACTTCAGAAAATGAAAGCATTGTGACAGTTGATGTTTCAGGAACAACACTTTCAGTTACAGAAATAGGAATAGGTAGTTCTGAGATAGAATTGATTGCAGCAAATTTAAATGGCAGATCAGTTCGAACTACGTTTACCTTCACTGTAGAACCACGACCTCCCTTTCTGGCAAATGCAATAGAGGATCAAATTGTAATAGAAGGTTTTGGTTCACTAGCTATTGACCTTTCTACAACATTTAGTGATGCTTCTGATAATTCTTTGGAGTTAACTGCAATCTCTGAAGACGAAGATGTAGTCACAGTATCCATTTCAGGAACCGAATTGAACATCTCCGAAGTAGGTATTGGCAGTGCTAACATCGTTATTACTGCAAAAAATGATAAAGGGGCTGAAGCAAGTACAAATTTTTCATTCACTATCTCCGAATTTGTATTAAGTGTACAAGAGTTAAGTGAAAAATTCGAAATATATCCCAACCCAACCTCAAATCAATTTCAACTTAGGTTTAACAATGAATCCACCAATAATATCAAGGTTAGCCTTACCGACCTTTTTGGAAAAGAAATTAAAGTCCTGTTGGAAAAAGAGTTAAAAACAATTGATCAAAAGTTTGATATAAGTGCACTGGATGCTGGAGTCTATCTGCTAAAATTAGAACTAGAAAATCAAGTTTTAACCAGGCAAATAATAAAAGCCAAATAGTCATCCTCTCTGAATTCAACCTTTAATCTACTCGGATTGGCTATTCAAAGGTAGTGGTATCAATACAGCATTTGATTTAAGTCGAATTGAATTTGGAGTTTACCTATTGAAAATAGAATTAGAAAATCAGTTAATCACTCAGCAAGTAATTAAAGATTAGCAATAGAGTATCGAGTCAAGAATAACTATTCTTGACTCGATCAATTATTCATTTATTCTCCCTCCTACCATCTCTCTTCCTCCTTGCAGCAAGGTTAAACTTTCAATTGTGCCATCCTCACCTTTATTGAAGGTTAATTGAGCTTCAACCACCTTAAAATAGAAAACATTTTCAGACTTAGGGAAAACAGCAAACATGGGCTGCCCTGTAGCTTGGGCGTTAAGCTGACTTTCCTCACGTGTAATAGTTATGATGAAGCCTGGAACCAATTCATATTTCCCTAAATAGGTATCCAGGATTTCTTCATCAACCGTAACTTCTTTTACTAAGCTTTTGGGATCTACTCCTAACTCAGTTAATTGAGTGGCCACATCTTCATTTGCTGGATTTAGATCGTAAGCTTTTTTGAGTTTTTCTACAGCTTTTTCTTTTTCTCCATTTTTGGCAAATGCCTTACCCAAACTAGCATGAGCATTGGATGAAGAATTAAAGTTTTTGACATTCAACGACAATACAGCAATGGCATATTCTAATTCATTGGAATTGATATAAGCACTACCTAATCGATCCAATTCTACCTCTCCAAAGTTGTATTTACCAGGCTCATTTTTCTTTAGATCAGCATAAGCATCTTCAAGTCCATCAAGTCCATCCTTGTCAATAATTTCTTTCAACTTAGACCCAACCGAAGGCTTCACATCACGCAATTTAAATTTTGGATTCAATGCGTGAACACCAACATCGTCAACACTTATCACAGAATTTGAAAGTACTACTACGCCTTTTTTTCCATCGCTAGTAAATCCTGCAAACGTCTTGTATCCTCCAGTGCCTCCGTTGTGCCAAATTATTTCTACACCATCCGAAATCATTCGATGCCAGCCAAGACCAACTACCGGTTGAGCATTGTCGGTCCGAGAATTCTGATGAGAAAGCTCCATTGCCTTAGTGTAAGACAAAGACTTTAAAGGGAAAGCTTTT